>PLAD01000164.1 GCA_003134215.1 Armatimonadota bacterium | reverse complement strand
AGTTTGCTGAAGGAGTCCAGGTGGAACAGCTGGAGCTTTCTGCGGCGCATGGCTGATCGGTTAGACCAATAAGTTACTGCGGGGCCGTCAGCGTCGCTGACGGCCTTTTTTCATTGCTTTACACTCGGGGTAAACTCAGTTACGTACATTAATGGAGAATGCGACTTTGTCCGCCGAAGAACCGACAACACACCCGCACCGATTTCGGCTCTTGAGCGAACGCCGGGAGAACGAACTCCTTGCGCCGACCGCGATTAAAAGCTCACGCTCCGCAGGTCGCGCTGTCTACGAAGAGCAAGATCCGCTTCGTACAGTGTTCCAGCGCGATAGGGACCGCATTCTTCACTCCAAGGCCTTTCGGCGTCTCAAGCACAAGACACAGGTCTTTATCGACCCGGAGGCGGACCACTACCGCACCCGTCTCACCCACACGCTCGAAGTAGCCCAGATTGCGCGGACTATCGCTAGGGCGCTCCGGTTGAACGAAGACCTGACCGAGGCCATATGCCTCGCGCACGATCTTGGCCACACTCCGTTCGGGCACGGCGGAGAGGAAGCAATCGACGAAGCTTTGCGCAGCTACCTACCGAACTCTTCTTTTCGCCACTATGAGCAGAGCCTGCGCATTGTCGATGTCATTGAACGCAATGGGCAGGGTTTAAATCTGACATGGGAGGTCAGAGACGGTATCCTTGGGCACTCCAAAGGCGGCAAAGACCTGGGAATTGTCCAGGGTACGGATATTCCGGAGACGCTCGAGGGTATGGTGGTGCGTATTGCCGATCGCATTGCGTATCTGAATCACGATATCGATGACAGCGTCAGGGCCGGTATTTTGGACGAAGCGGACCTTCCCGAAGATGCACTAAACGTTCTCGGGCATTCGCACAGCCGGCGGATAACGTCGATGGTGATGAACGTTGTGCTCAGCAGCGAAGGCTCTGCCGAAGTCCGAATGACCGGCGAAATATTGGCAGCAACCAATGTCCTGAAGGACTACATGTATGAGAACGTCTATTTAGTGGACCGCCGCGGCAATGTCGAGATGAGCAAAGCAAAGGCTCTTTTGCAGCAGCTGTTTAAACTGTATATGGACCATCCGTCATTGGCTCCGCAGTCAATGCTCGGAGGACTCGATGTGGATGACTTCGAAGAACTGTCGCTGGAAACCCGCGCCCAGCATGTTACCGATTTCATCGCCGGAATGACCGACCGTTACGCCGCACAAAAATTCCGTGAACACTTTTTTCCAATGGCCTGGACTTCGTAACGAAGACTACTCCTGGAATTGTATCGACAAGATTGGCGCTTGTGATCAATCGGGCCGGTATGCCTTGGGCTAAAAAGCAATCCCACTGTTGTTTTTTCAGAGATCGTGATATATAATGCAACTTGGAGGTTGCTTATGAACACAACTATGCGAGATGTTATCGAACAAGAAGTCACTGTCCGGGCCGCTAAAGAGCGGGTATTTCGTGCGATTACCGACCCCGAACAGCTCGTCGCCTGGTTTCCAGACAAAGTGGAAGGTAAGATCGCGGCTGGCGAAAATCCTATATTCGAGTTTAATGGATATGGAACTCATACGATTAATGTCGTAGCAATAGAGCCAAATGATTACTTTGCCTATCGGTGGGATCCGAGCGGGTTCGTCGGCGATGTGCTGTCCCGGCCTAACACTTTAGTGGAATTTTGGCTGGAGGACGTCTCGGGCGGAACAAAGGTCAAGGTCAAGGAAAGCGGCTTCGCCTCGCTTGCTGCGGATGTTGCTTCGAAGAAGTTCGAGGAGAACTCCGGAGGTTGGCCAATAATTCTAGGTCTACTTCGAAAAATGTTAGACAAAGAATAATGGCTGTCGCAGAAATCTTCAGGGCTCTTGGAGATCCCGTTAGGTTAGAGATGGTGCAAAGGCTTTCGAGCGGAGCGCCTTGCACCATTTCGACTGTATCAAATCAACTGGGAATCACTCGGCAAGGAGCACGAAAGCATCTCCAGGTACTCGCCGATGCCAGCATCGTCACGATGAGACCAAAAGGGCGTGACGTATTTGTCGAACTCGACCGATCTTCTCTGGACCAGGCCGAACAGTTTATTCGCGAACTTGAGCGGAGATGGGACCAGAGACTTACGGCTCTGAAAAGCTTGCTCGAGGATAATGAACGCTAGACAATCCACAAATGAGGTCGNNTTCTTCCTTATCGTCCGACTTGCGCACTTCGATACGGAGCGGAGTTCCTTCGAACGAGTAAGTCTTGCGGATCTGGTTTTCGAGGTATCGCTTGTAGCTAAAATGCATCAATTCGACATCGTTGACATAAACCACGATCGTCGGCGGCTTGACAGTCGGCATTGTCGCATAGTAGATCTTGAGAGTCTTTCCTTTTTCGGAATAGGGTCTCGCTTCTGTTGCATCACGCAACAGTCTATTGAGCTCGCCTGTCGGGATACGCATCGAGTGGGCGTTAGCCGCGTCGATCGCCGCCTCAACCGCAGCTGTAACACCCTTCCCTGTGAGAGCCGATGTAAAGCAGAGCGGGGCGTATGCCATAAAGTGCATCTGGTCGCGCAGTTCCTCGGTGAACACAGCCATTGGGTTAACGCCCGGCATCTCTTCGAGCACATCGCCGCGACCAAGGTCCCATTTGTTGACCACGATCACGCCGGCCCGGCCTGCTTCGTGCGCATAACCACCGACCCGCTTGTCCCCGTCGGTGATGCCGTCAACGCTATCGATCACCAGCATCACCACATCGGCTCGTTCGATCGCGCGCATCGCGCGCAATACCGTGTAGTACTCGACACTGCCCTGGATCTTTCCAGCACGTCGGACGCCGGCGGTATCGATCAGAACCAGCTCATGGTCGCCGAACATAAATGTCGTGTCGATGGCATCACGGGTCGTGCCGGCGACAGGACTGACAATCGCGCGCTCCTCTCCGAGGATCGCATTCAGCAGCGACGACTTGCCGACATTCGGGCGGCCGATAATCGCGATCTTGACCCGATCATCGTCCACATCGTCGACCGGCAGTTCGGGCGGAAAGTGGGAGACAATAGCGTCGAGTGCATCGGCAACGCTTCGTCCACCGAGCGCCGACACTGCAAAAATTTCGTCAAAGCCGAGTGCATAGAAATCGGGGACATTGATATTTTCGAGGTGCTGGTTATCTGTCTTGTTGACAAGAAGGACAATCGGCTTGCTTGAGCGGCGCAGTTCATTCGCAAGTTCCGAGTCAGCCCCTGTGATGCCCTCTCGCCCATCGGCGACGAAAACGATGACATCCGCTTCGAGCATCGCTATTTCCGCCTGGGCGCGAATCTGGGCGCCGTATTGATCGAGCTCGCCCATTTGAATTCCGCCGGTGTCGATTAAAGTGTAAGCGCGACCATTCCACTCGCCGTCGGCATAGAGTCGGTCGCGTGTAATTCCTGGTGTGTCTTCAACAATCGCAATTCGGCGGCCCGCAAGCCTGTTGAATAGCGTCGATTTGCCTACATTCGGACGGCCAACGATGGCGACCAGCGGCTTTTGGCCTGCGGGAAGCGCGTTGGGTGACAGAGTATTCGGATACTCAATTTGTTCATCTTTGCTCATTATTAACAATCTTTCGCGCTTCAGTATAGCATAACGCCAGGCACGAGGCCGCAAAAGGCCGACAATCGCGGCAGGATGGTAAAATCCACACATGAGTGATGAGACGAATGAGGACACCAATGAAGTCGTGATGTACTTCAGGAGCAATAAGAAGCCCGGCGAGCGTGGAGCGATTGCTCTTACTGAACTTGGTACGATCGAGGTACGGCCAAGTGACGATTTCATGGACGAGCTGGCTCGTTTGGAAGAAGAGGCTTGCACCAAGTCTCGGATGATCAGCGCTAAAGTCGGAGGAGGAATCCTCGCAACCGGAGTGTTGGTGATCATCATCGGCTGGGTAATCGGCAGGATCGGAGGTAAACTGCGTCACCGGATCACTCAGCCGCGCGCAGTGGATGAAGTTATCATGTTCGCAGACGTCACCGGCGGATTCCACATCGCTCTGCCAGATCGATTGGGTCAAAAAATCGAACTCAACTGGGGTCAGGGTGAAATCAACCCGCGAGAGGCCGGTGAATTTTTAAAAGCGTGCCGGAAATTTCGTAAGAAGCCGGAAGCCAAGCCAGTATTTCGATAGATGTTTCTCTACCCTAACCAAAATAAACAGGAGCTTCGACGGTTTTTCGCCAAGTGCAATATGCGAGTATCAAACCTGATCATGTTTAGCTCAGCTTGTCTGCTGTGCCTGACCTTCACATCTTGCGCTCCAAAGCCGGTTGCACAGGTTCCTTCTGCATATGTTTCCTTTCAACCCTCTGATCAGGCATTCATATGTGATGCTCCGAGCAACTGGACAAACTCTGGGTTTTCACAGATGGGAACCGAAAGCGGCGGTAATTTCGTCAGTGGACCGGCGAAAATAAGTATTACCTCCAGCATGATCGGCAGCATACTTGGCGACCTTGCGACTGCAAACACGAATCAAGCATCCAATCTTGCGTCGGAACTTGGCCAGCAGGCGCCGCCTTCAAAACCGCCGGCCGAACAGGCTCATGAGCAGTTCGCGGCCGCAATGGTCCATGAATATCCCGATTATTCCGAGCTCAATGAGCAGTCAGTTCAGAGCCCCTACGGTCCTGGTGAGATGTCCGAGTTCACTTGCGAAGCAGGCAAGACCCATGGTTACCGAGCGACTTATTTGGGTAAAGATAGGAGCGTCGAAATTGTCTGTCAATGCCCTACCGAAGATTGGGCTGAACTTCAATCATCATTCCAACATGTGATCGACAGCATTAAAATAGGACCGGGCAGTTCTTAGGTCTCCCTCCTCGTTTCAAAATGCCAACTTGGACGTCTCTTAACTTGATTTCGTCCATTCATACGTTTTTCATCAGTTGAAGCGTTAATATAAATATTATCATGACCACAACAACCACACCCGGGTCGGCTACGCCCCCGGTGCCAGGCAGTAAATCTGTCCTCAACACAACACCTGTACGTAAACCAACGAAAAAACGCTCAGTTCCTTGGGGCTGGATCTTACTCGCCTTGATTGTACTCGGCGGCTTAGGATGGTGGTATTGGTCAGCTCAGCAGGCGGCAAATACTTCGGACACTGTCTTGACGACGACCGTTACGACCGGCAATCTCACTGAGACCGTCTCCGCAACCGGCAGCGTCACAGCGCAGACTGGAGCGGAAGTAGCCATTGGATCGCAGATTACGGGTGTCGTCAAACACCTCTACGCCGATGTAGGGACAGTACTCAAGGCAGGCCAGACTATCGCGGAACTAGATGTCCCGGATACCGTAGATCAGCTTGATGAAGCCCAAGCGGCACAGTCGGTTGCCGCTGCCAAATACGCCCAGACATTAACTCAGACCCAGCCTGAGGTGGTGTCGACAGCCGGCGCCATACAGCAGGCCGAGCAGACGGTTCTAAATGACCAGGCAAATCTGAAGTCGGCGCAGGAAGCACTGAATGAGCTGAAGGTTGTCACTCCGACCGACATCCAAAAAGCACAGTTGTCACTCACACAAGCACAACAGGGCGCGGACCTGACCGTTCAAAATGCGCAGCAGCAGCTCTCACAGGCGAAGGCCAACGCAGCCAACTCGTCCATCACTTTAAAGCGTGACCAGCAGCTGCTCGCGCAGGGATTCGTCCCGCAAAGTACAGTCGATCAGCAGACAGCAACCGATGCAGTAAATCAGTCACTTGTCGCCTCTGCACAGAACAGTCTCGACCTCGCTAAACAAACGGTCGCAGCCGAAGTCCCGACTGCAAAAGCGGTTCTTCAAGCAGCCGAGTCCGAAGTTGACACGACCGCACAGAAGTCAGAAGCTGTGGCGCAAGCGAAAGCGACCCTAGCACGGGACGAGTCGGCTCTGCAGATTGCGAAGGCCAATGTTGCAAACAACATTGTCCAGGAGCAAAACGTCGCCCAAGCTAAAGATGCTCTTGCGCAAGCATCTGCAAACACCGGTTACGAGCAAGTACAGGTTGCGAAATCATTTATCAAAACCCCAATTGCTGGAACTGTCATACAGCTCGCGACTGAACAGGGCGAAACCCTCAATGCTGGACTTTCAGCCCCTACCCTCATTGTTGTAGCCGATCTGACGCGCCTTCAAGTGGATGCGTATGTCGATGAGACTGATATCGGCAAAATCAAGGTCGGACAGACCGCGGTCCTCACTGTCGATGCGTTCCCCAACCACACGTTTCATGGCCAAGTTATCAAAATTGCCGCCGGCTCGACAATCGAAGAAGGTGTCGTCACTTACGACGTAACGGTCGCGTTCCACTACCGTCGGTTCGCCTTGAAGCCGGATATGACCTCGGAAGTGACGTTCTTAACCGGTCAGCTCAACAACGTCACTATCGTCCCGGCTGTAGCGGTCAATGTCGGAGTCGGCGGATCGACAGTCAGCATCATAAAGACTGTCAACGGCAAGAAAGTTACGACGGTTGTCCCGGTTAAGACCGGCGGCACCGACGGAGTGAACACACAGATCACCAGCGGTCTCACACCCGGCGAGACAATAGTTCTTGCCAGCGCAACCGCTGGAAACGGGCCTCAACGCGGTCCGCAGAACCCATTTGCGCAGAAGAAGTCAGGAGGCTCCGGCGGAGGAGGAGGAGGAGGGGGTGGAGGTGGGGGTGGAGGTGGATACGGCGGAGGCGGCGGGGGCGGAGGGGGCGGCCTCTAATGCTTCACATCCGCG
>PLAD01000367.1 GCA_003134215.1 Armatimonadota bacterium | reverse complement strand
TGTGACGCTTTGGCGATCAGGAACTGATACCCCGCCTGCTTTGCCAAGCCCATCTGGACGACGCCGTCACCGTGATAAATATCAAAGCCTTTAACCTGCTGAACAGTAGTCACAGCCATCTCTCCTTTTTCGTGCGAGTGATAAGCTAAAAATGCGTCAAGACTTCCAACGCACTCCTCCCCTATCCTACTTTCCAAGTCAATCCAACTCTCCAGCGTGCCACGCCCAAAGGCCTCACAGTTCTGAATTATAGAACATATGTTCTCAAATAGTCAAGCCGTTGGCCGTATGTCTTCTACACCTTATGTTTCACCCGGTCTCGCCGACAATGTATTTAATGTGCTGGACAACCTCGAGCGACGACCTTGCTTGACGCAAGAGCCAAAACAATAATAGATATAGATCCGGCTCCGACCGTGGGGCCTGGCTTTGTCGCTCGTGTGGGCAGCATGATCTGTGGTCTACAGCCATATGTCTACGCTCAGCTTTTGTTGATGGTTTGCTGTTCCTTTGTGGTACGTGAATCCATCCACCTGAATGCCGGGCATTTTGTCTACGCCCTTGACGATCCCTACATCGAAATGGCGCTGGCGAAAAATGTTGTCAGGCATGGCGTCTACGGTGTTACTCAGTACGCTGCGACCGCCGCGTCGTCATCGATAGTTTGGCCGTGGGTTCTCGCAGCCTGTTACGCCGTTGTCGGTGTAAATATTTGGACTCCCTATGTGCTGAACATTGTCTGCTGCCTTGCGCTTTTGTATCTAGGCGGAAGAATCATGGTGGACGCCTCTGGGGGACGGCTGTTGCGGGCGCTGCAGACAGCCAGCCTGATCGTACTTGTGGTTGCCGCACCTATGCCTACACTCTGCCAGATCGGCATGGAGCACTCGGCGCAGTGTCTGGCTATGGCCGCCCTTCTTTACAGCGGCGCCAAATGCCTAAATAAGCCTTCAGATCGCCGCTTGCAGGTTCAAACCGCGATCCTCGCCGCTGCTGCGACGTCGATTCGATACGAAGGCGCCTTCGCCGTCCTTGCAATCTGCGCCGGGCTGCTCCTGGCTCGCCGGTTCAAAGCTGCGGCGGTGACTGCGCTCGGAGGCCTGCTTCCCATTCTTCTCTACGGCTTCACAGCGTTAGCGCACGGCCAATATTTCTTTCCAAATTCGGTGCTCGTCAAGACGTTCGGCAAAACATCTCAGCCGTTGGCATCTCATATCTCTGTGGCCTTCGAACTCGACCCACTGCTGCTCGCTGTCGGTTTCGCCGTGATCGTAACGACAGCGTTCACCCTGGGGCGGCGGGAAATTTTCGGCTGGGTCTGGACTTTCGGTGCGCTTTATGCGTTCATTTTCGCACTGCACGTTGCATCCATCGGGGTATACGTCTTTTATCGGTACCAGGCGTATTTAGTTGTTGTTGGGATCGTCGCGCTCTTCGCCTTCGCCTGTCGCTGGTATAGCGACGAATCCCGCGCGACGATCGGCGGGAAATGTGTCACAGTGGTTACGCTCGCAGTGCTCGCTGCTATCGACCCGCTGGGTCAGCTTAACTTGACAGCGGAAGCATCACACGACATTTACCGGCAGCAATATCTCGATGCAATGTTCATCCGAACCTACTATAACCACGGAACGGCGCTTCTCAACGATATCGGCGCAGCCGCCTACTACACCGATGCCCACATTGTGGATTACGTCGGCCTTGCATCAAAAGCCTTTGCTCGGCTGAGTATCCAGCACCGCGACAAAACCCGCGCGTTTATCGCGGCAGTTGACTCAACTAAACCAGACATCGGCATCGTCTATCTCACCTGGCTGCCTCAGATCGACAGCCATTGGATCATAGCCGCGAACCGCACTGTCACCCCCAGCATCGTCTGCGCAGACCCAAAGCTAACTTATATCGCCTTCACGCCGTCAGGAGCGGCAAAACTGAAACCACATGTTAAGTTATTCTTTCAGTTAGACGATACACATTAAGTTTCCGGTACTCAGATCCCATATTACTGGCGCCTGACACGGACGCTTATGAGTTCGTCTTTGTATTACTTGCATCCGACTTCCCGTCATCTGGTGAAGATGTTCTTCCGGCCGGATCAAGGTTAGCCCGTTCGATGTTGGACTGTTGGACGGCAGCGAATTGATCTGCTGTCAATACCGGATCACGATCCACCACATCTGCATGCGCCGGTGCATCGGTATTGGGCTCGTAGTCATTGTCGTATTTGTCGACTATTCCCACCGCGCCGGCCGATGCTGCACCTCCAACTACTGCACCGAGAATAGCGCCGATGGGCCCTGCAGCGAAGCCGCCGACTATCGCCCCGCCTACTGCACCAATCACGCCGCCGTCGACGACATCGGCGACCGTAGCAGGCTCTTCGCGGTCCAGTTCGTTGACATTATCGTACGGTTCTTCATTGATTACCATTGTCATAATCCTTTCGATGCTCAGCTTATTATCAATTGGTTCTGCCACTTTAAAAGAGCTACCCGCTGAAAGAGTCCAACAAACCGTTCCTCCAGTATATGACGTCATAAAGGCAGGTTTCAGAGAGCTGCTGGTAGAATATCTTCCAATATGAGCAAACGTATTCCCTACCCAGAAGAAGTAGACATTCGTGGGCGAAAACTTCTTGCAGAAATGACGCTGGAAGAAAAGCTCGGCCAGTTGACACAGTTCTCAGGAGACCTCGCCACAGGGCCGGACGATATCCGGGTAGACAAAAGCGAACTGGCTGAATGCGGCGGGCTTGGTTCGGTATTGAACGTAGTCGGCGCCAAAGAGACGAATGAGCTGCAGCGAATCGCAGTGACTAAATCGCGGCTAAAAATCCCTATTCTCTTTGGACTAGACATTATCCATGGCCTTAAAACGATCTACACGATACCGCTTGGACTTGCGGCTTCCTGGAACCCCGACCTCGTTGAACGCTGCGCGCACATGGCCGCAGTCGAAGCGCGAGCGGAAG
>PLAD01000247.1 GCA_003134215.1 Armatimonadota bacterium | reverse complement strand
CCGTCCAGAGCGATATGGACACGCCTGGATCTATGACAACGAAGTAGCGAAACCGCCGGAAGCCGACTTTGTCGACGGCGGCCTGGTCACTGTTATCGACCACAATAAGAAAGCCATCGGAGTAGGCTACTACAACTCCAAGAGCAAACTTCCGCTGAGGTTCATCAGCACCGACCCGAACGAACGCGCCGACCACGCGTTCTGGAAGAAGCGCATACAGCGCGCTTTCGATTATCGAAAAGCGCGTTACGGCGAGCTTCCGTTCGCTTATCGATTAATACATGGTGAATCGGATCTGCTGCCCGGCCTGGTAGTAGACAGTTACGGCGATGTTCTGGTCGTCCAGTTTTTGACTCTCGGCATGGATATCCGCCGCGATGTGCTGCTTGACTCACTGCAGACGGTCGCGTTTCCAACAACCATCTACGAGCGCTCCGACAGTCCGACCCGTAAATTAGAAGGCCTTACCGAGCAAACCGGTCTGCTGCGTGGACAAGCCCCGCCGGACTATATTGAGCTGGAAGACGAAGGTGCTACCATCCTGGTCGATGTTTTCAGCGGAGCTAAGACCGGACTATTTCTCGATCAGATCGAGAATCAGAAGGCTGCTGCAAAACAAGCCCGCGGTCGAGATCTTCTGAACTGCTTCGCTTACACTGGCCTGTTCGGCCTACGCGCAGCGCTTTCCGGGGCAAAAACGGTGACGGATGTCGAAATTTCCGCCCCGTTTTCGGATGTCAATAAACAACAGTGGAAGCGAAACAGCAGAGCAGTCTGTCCGCATACGGTCATTACCGACAACGCCTTCGACTACCTGCATATGCTCGAGGACAAGAAGTACAAGACCGACATGATCGTTCTCGACCCCCCGGCGTTTACCAAATCCCGCGCCCAGCTCCAGGGAGCGCTTCGCGGCTACAACGATATCAATCGAACAGCGATGAAGCTGTTAAACCCCGGAGGAATCCTGGTGACCTGTTCTTGCTCACACCATGTCAGCTTGGAAGATTTCCGCGGCGTTCTGCTCAAGGCGGCGGCGGATTCAGGGAAAGCGATCCGGCTGGTTGAACAGCGAGGCGCCCCGGCGGACCATCCAGCGCTCTTCTCAGTTCCGGAGTCAGAGTATCTAAAATGTTTAATCCTGGAAGTGGAATAAGCGGCGTTCGACAAAATAGATTAACGTAAATTTTATTAAAGCATGGCGTTGGTGCCATATAAAACAGACGGCTGACTGTGCTAAAATACGTCGGTTCTGAACACTAACCTGTTCAGAACCTCCACCTCAGCCGGAGCATTTTCCATGATCAAATTGGCTGCCGCCCTAATACTTGTCGCTGGACAAATCCTCCTTGGTTGTGTTGGAACCCAAGCGGACACTAGCGCGGTTCCGGTGTCTATTCAGCCTAATAATCCCGCTCTGGTTTATATTGGCCGGTGGGATACATCCGATCCAATCTCTTACCACAGCTATTGGGGCGGAGCATACCTCAGAACGAATTTCACCGGGACCTCCGTATCAATCGAAACAAAAACGCCCACCAGACTGGTTGTGAGTGTCGACGGGGAATTTCCACGGGAACTTGATATCGTCGCCGGAGTCGCACCGCTCACGCTTAAGCCCCTGAAGGCCGGCAACCATTCACTGCTTGTCGGTTCGGACGGTCAAAACTACGAAGTTCTATTCGGGGGGCTTGTTCTCGACTCCGGCGCGACTGTTTCCGCCCCGCCAATTAAGCCAATCATCGAATATATCGGCGACTCCATTACGGCCGGCGACGGGCCGGAAGATCAGACAACGGTAAACTATGCCTGGAACACTGCCGAAGCTCTGGATTGCGACCATACCCAGATCGCCTTCAGCGACCGGGCGTTGACGACAGGATATGGCTGTGCATCGGACAAGACCGGATTAGACCAGCAGTACTTCCGGATGATGGACTTCAATCATTCGGAAACCACTCCATGGAACATGAGTACGTACACTCCGGCGATTGTCGTCGTCAATCTCGGTCAGAACGACCAGTGCGGATCTGAGCCTCCCGCTGTACTGGGCGCGAGCCTGCAAAGTTTTTTGTTAAAGATCCGGGCGGATTATCCCAATGCCAAAATAGTCGTACTTCGGCCTTTTAGCGGGGCCTTCGGGTCGGTGGAACAGGATACCGTGCGTCAGTTAATGTTCGACGGCGACCAGCGGATGCTCTTCGTAGATACCAGCACATGGCTGACACTTGCCGATTTTAGAGATGGTATCCACCCCAACGGTTTGGGCAATCTTAAGATTTTCTCGCGACTTGCCCCTATTCTGCGTGCTCTTTTATCAAGCCCGTAGCGGCGTTAGCCGATTTTTGACCCTCGATTATGAGGGCACCACTGGATGTCGTCGATGTCTCCGTTAGTGAAGAAATATACGTCAGCCGCGATCGGCGTTCTGGTTCTGATTGCAGCGGTAGTAATAGCGGTTTATGTCTATCAACTAGGCGGCCCGGCCGAAGTTCTGCAGCTTCCACCGACGCTGGACACTTCCAGCGCGCGATCGCAGAACGGCTTCGATCTGGTATCCATCAGCCGAGGCCATCCTGACGATTCCGATTTCGTCATGCCAAGCGGCGCAAAGATGTTTCTTGCGGCTCCGCAGGGCTCCGGCGACACGGTTCTTTGGATTGCGCCTCCTGTTCTGCCTCCGACAAATCCACTGATCGCCTCCAACGTCCGCGTCGACGACAGGCTGTCGTCGTTCTACGATGTAGAAGTTGTGTCGTCTGCAGGAGACAGCTTCCAAATTCCCTGGCACTACGAAGGCGGCTGCTTGGAAGGCGGCGGCGTCCCCTGTTCGAGTACGCGCACCTCGGCGGCTGCGCCGCAATTGATCGCCGCGGTCATCCCATCGGGATACCCGGTCGAAACGAAATACTTCGATGTCTCCATCTCCGATCCGTACGGTCACAAAGCGCATTGGCGAATCTCCCACCTGCCGCAAATGGAATGCAGCTGCGATGACGTATCGAGTTCTTCGTTCAGCTTCAATGGCGTGAGCTTCGCACTCAGCGCTGTTCGATCGGCCGGACGGAACGGCTCCTGGCCGATTGTAAAGCTGACCATGACGGTCCAGCCTATTCCGGAGGATCTGCCGCACGAATGGGGATTGTTTGAACGAGGAGATAGTGAACCGACACTTACCTGGCAGCCGCGCAAACTTCCCTGGCAGGAGACGACATTTGATCGAAGTAATCAACGTGCGTTGAACGTCTATTGGATCTTCAGCCGCATAAAATCCTATAGCGGCGTATTCTCCACCATTGCTTCGCCCTATGTCCGAGAGAACGACCGCGCTGTGTTTCACGGTGTCCTGGTGCAATACGTGACACGATCCGACATTGTGCACATCAAAGGAGCAAAAGTCGACGCTATTCGCGCCGGCGAAGGCGGTATATACCGGACTACTTACTGTTTGCATCTAGGTAAAAGCCAGGAGTTGATTTCCGGCTCGGGGCTGACATTTCAACTGCCGGCGCAGCACATGTCTGCAAAGAAGTATGTCGCGATGTCGCCGGACTGCCTGAACCTGTACTGGCACCTCAGTCCGGTTACACCCGGAACCAGCAGCGAGACCGCTGCCTATCTCCCGGATTCTCCACTTTGCAAAGAGTACAGCCGCCCGGTCGCCGTTTGGTTCGAAGCCTTTGCCAATGGCATCCCGCTCGGCGTGTGCACGGGCCTTCCCGCCAAAGGCGACAAATCCGCTCTCGCGACCCTCGTGCGTATTCCTCTCCCCTATGGTCTGCCGGAGACGATAAACGATCTGAAAATAGTCGTTCATCAAAGGGTCGACTTGAGACGAATTCCGGTCACTTTGACTGCCCGAATTGTCGACACAAATTAGTTGACACTCAGTTGCATGGAAAGAAGGTTAGCCGCGCGATTTAGCGAATATCTTCCATAGTATTCAACCTATCCGAGTTAGTTTTACTCGGCGGAGTGTTTTGATGGAAGCTCACTATTGGCTGTTTCCCTGGCTGTCTTTCTTCGTTTCAATAGGCTCCGCAATCGGCGCACTCTTTCTTTGCCGCCGGGAATTGTCAAAATCAAATCCACCCCCGATCCCTCCGTTCTCAATCATTGTTTGGCTGTGCGTCATTGCTTTGATGATTTTCGCCGGCTTGAGACTCGGTGACTGGGCCTCCATCGACTACATTCCTGCTCGAGGAATTCTCGTTGGATCCATGTGCGGCTTAACCTTGTCCCTGTTTATTCGGCGCCCCGTGCTTTCGTCGGCCGCTCAGACAGCAGCAACGTTTGCATTCGCCACGGCCTTTCTATGCGCTCTCAGGCTCTGGCTGACCCACGGGGAGCTGTCAGGCTTGTTCGCAGCCGTCTTCGCCATTTGTATGACGCTGCTCTGCTTGACCGCCGCTCCCGCGCTTCTCGACGGTGCCCCTGACCTCATCGGAAAGTGCACCGTCCTCTCTGTCTACCTGGTCTCACTTGCCGGGGCCGTACTGATCGGCTTTACCAGGGCAGGGGCGCTGCTCGACAGCTACTGGGCGGATATCCCTCTATTGTTCGGCGCCGCCCTCTCCGTCGGTCTCGTCATTGCGAGTGCCCTTGACCGGTTGGGATTGATCGCACGAGCCCTGGCCGTGATCGCTGCAGTCGCGGTGGTTATCACTCCGCTGGCAGTCAGCGTTGCCCATTCGCTGCCGGTGGTCGGAATCACAACGGCCGGCGCCGTAAGCCTCTCGATCCCGCTCGCGCTGTTCCGGCGCTCGACACGCCGTGAACTGCCGATCTATTTCGGATGGCTGCTGCTGATATCCGGAATAACTGTTGCATTCACGTTGCTGTCCGGTTACGGGCTCGGGCTCTTCGCATTAGGAATGGTCACAGTAGTTGCAGTCGCAGCCGGCTCGAACATCGACGTGCCGCTCGGCTGGGCGTCATTCACTGCCCTCCTGCTCATCTACCGGCTTGAGATCCTGCAAAATGTCTCATCGACCCGTTCCATCGGCCCGGGAAACCTATGGGATTTGCTGGCGTTTTCGCTT
>PLAD01000043.1 GCA_003134215.1 Armatimonadota bacterium | reverse complement strand
TTGAAAGTAATCCTGTTCGCCGCCCGGCTTTAAACCAAAAGCCCGAAACTTGGACGCGATAAACTCGGCCGCCACGTCCAGTCCCGGCGACGGGGTGTAGCGGCCCGCCAGTAAATCTGAAGCCAGAAACGACAAATCGCCCTTCAGTTCAGAAGGGCGAATTTCGTTTAGAGCTCTCAAAATGACGGGACTAAGTGGAGGCAGTGGCGCCTGCGCCGCGCTCACACTCAGTGCAAACGCAAGAATGCTTGTAAGAAGGGGTTTTGCAGACATCGGGACGAAACCGAAGTATAGCCAAACCCCCTTAATCTGCTATCCGATGCGTCGTTTTGCCGCAAGCGCAAGCCCGGTCAGGCCAAGTCCATACAATGCAAAGGAGGCAGGTTCCGGAGTTGCGCTTGTCACTGGAGGTGTCGGAGTCACCGTGCTCTGCACTCCATAGAACCATCCAGTGTCATAACCAACCAATGTGTATCCGGCCGCATCAACCGCACTGCTTCCGGTATAAACGCCGCAGGTGTAACCCGGCGTCGAACACGGAATGAATGTCGGATCGTTGGGATTCGTCACATTGAACGCCACCACGATGTCATTCGTGTTCTCAAAAACGTAATCCGAATCATTCTGCGTCCCGCCAAACTCCAGATATCCGTTCTGATAAGTAAAGCCCAGCGGAGAACTCACCGTTACGCCATTCAGGTAATGAACCACAATATCTGTCGTGTCATTGTCATAACTCAGGGTTGGATCGTATGTCACAGTGATCGAACCGGTCACAGTCGGGTCTGGCGGTGCGATATTCGTGCCACCGATATCCACAAATCCGGTCAGGTTAAAGGTCAAATTTTCGGTGATGGTCGCGGCACCGGCTGGCAAAGCTACCAGAGCAGCCATAAGGAAAACTTTCAAATCGAGCATGGTGAACCTCTTCTACTCAGATGGCGGCAAAGCGAACAGTAGTGGCTCAGGCTCGCGGGGTCTAGGACTCCCATGACTTTCGCAACTTTAACGCTTCATCCACGTCCAAGAAACAGGCGCAAGCCGCAAACCATTACAATTCGTTATACTTATGGTTTGACGTCTTAGTCAGCACCCGGAAATCTCCATCCATGAACAGCAGCTTTAAATGGACCGTTGTAGGCAGTTCTGCCTGCGTTGTAGTTTTACTTTTGCTCGGCGCGAACAGCGGACGGGCGGTGGCCACCGACGACGTGTACGGACACCTCAAGGTCTATACCGAAGTGCTGGAGCACATTAAGTTGGAATACGTTGAAGAGCCTGACATGAAATCTGTCACGCTGGGCGCGATCAACGGATTGCTGGAAAGCGTTGATCCCTTCGCCAGCTATCTGAACGCCGATCAGTATAACCAGTTTCGAAAAACCGCCGATACGGCGAAAGCTGGCGTTGGCCTTGTGCTTGCCAAGCGTTATGGTTATGTTGCGGTCGTCGATACCATTCCAGGGTCGCCCGCTGACAAGGCGAACATTTCTACGGGCGATCTAATTGAGAGCATTAATAATGTCGCCACTCGTGACATGCCGCTCGCCTATGCTGAACAGTTGCTGCGTGGCGACGCGGGCTCAACTATCGAAGTCTCAATCCTGCGGTTGAAAAATCCCGGCGATCCTCAAAAGATGACGCTCACCCGCTCAGTCATTGGTGTGCCCGACATTTCCGCGAAAATGCTCCCTGACAAGGTCGGCTACCTGCACGTTTCCACCCTGGAAGCGAATCGTGAAGAACAAGTCAAAACTAAACTCGCTGACCTGAAGAAACAGGGCGCGGCCTACATTGTTCTTGATCTCCGTCATTGTTCCACCGGCGACCAGGAAAAAGGCGTGCCGCTGGCAAACCTCTTCCTCGACAGTGGCGAAATTACGTCTTTACAGGGACAGAAAACCGAATAGAAGGTCTTCTACGCCAAGTCCGACGGGGATGTCTGGAAGGGTCCGCTGGTTGTAATTACCGATCGCGCCACCGCCGGCGGAGCTGAGATTGCCGCTGCGGCTTTACTCGATGATAAACGCGCCCAGGTTGTGGGCGAACGCAGTTATGGCGATGCCAGTCTGCGCAAGACAATTCAAATGGACGATGGCGGAGCGGTAATTTTATCGGTCGCTAAGTATTACTCCCCGTCAGGCAAGGCCATCCAGGACACAGGCGTCGTCCCCACTGTTGCTCTCGCTGAAAATGATACTACCCAGGACGTGGATGCTGACGGCAATCCCCTTCCCGGCACTGAAACGAAAAGCACTGACGATAATCTGCTCAAGCGGTCCATTGACCTGGTCACCGGTAAGACCACCATCGCGCAGTTGACCGCCGATCCAAACGGCGTGGAGACCGTTTCAGTGGCTCCCGCCATTATTGAAAAAGCTCCAAAAGTGATTTCACCCAAGCAATAACACAAAAGGATAACGAATAAAATCATGCCTCTCTACGAATATGCCTGCGAGAAATGCGGCAAAGTATTCGAAGTGATGCAGAAGTTCGCAGATGAACCGTTGACGGTGCATGCGGATTGCGGAGGAAAGGTCGACAGGCTGATTTCGGCCCCGGCTCTGCACCTCAAAGGCAGCGGCTTCTACATCACCGACTATCGCTCCGAAGGCTACAAGGACCAGGCCAAGGCCGCCNNTCTTCTGACAGCAAGAGTTCTTCGGAAGGTTCCAAGTCCGAGAGCAGTTCAACTTCGGACACTTCTAAGTCCGATTCCAAACCAGCGACACCAGCTCCGGCAGCTACTACAACTTCTTCCAGCAGCGATTCCAAATCCTGATCTGTAAAATTGGTTCGTGGTAAACAGACGCAAGTT
>PLAD01000106.1 GCA_003134215.1 Armatimonadota bacterium | reverse complement strand
AGCCTCTTGAGGATGCCGTTCGACTCGGAGCGCATATGGCCGAGGCCGGAGAGCCCGACTTCCAGTCTGTGTTGAGACGGAATATAGTGCCACGCGATCTTACCGTTGTCGACATAGACCTCGCCGGCGATGGCATCCGGCGAACGATACTCAAGTCTGAGATCCTGGTCGCCCTTCCGAAAGATTGTCTGCGATGCCGAAAACGTCTGCTCCGGTCGGTAAAGAGTGGTAACCTCATCGCCTGAAAGAACCAGAGTCTTCTGGGCTTCGAGCATTCTTTGGACCAATGTCTGTGCCTGCACCAGGTCTTCCGTCGATGTCAGCGGAGTCTGCGCATGAGCGGCGGGCATGAGGGATAGAAGCAGAAGAGATAGAGCGAAAGCTAGAACCGTCTTCATGAGCTCGGCGGTCGGCAGCTGCTGCCTCCGTTACATCTCCTCATCGAGAAGAACGGCAGCGTCGTCGTCGCTCAGATTCTTGTTCTTCGATGCGTCATAGGGAAGGCTGTCCACACTCGTCGACAATAGCTGTGCCGATGTGTCGGCAAGTGGATCGCTGGTAGTTTCACTGCGATGCTGGTTAATGCACGTCTGTAGTACAGCAGAATCGGGCATGTCGCTTTGCATCGACGACACCGAAGAGGAGGTTACGCTGGTTGAAGTATAAAGGGGATGAACCAGGACGATACATGCAAATACCGCGCATGCTGCTGCCGCCGCAAACGGAGCTGTAAAGCGGAGTCCGAAGCCTCTTTCTTCCAGCATGCCTCGAAGGATACCATTGAATAACCTGTCAATTCTCGACTGGGTCGAAGTCTTTGCCGGAGACGAGGCAATTCGCGCCTCCAGAGCCGACATAAATGACGGCGCCGTTTCGTGCTTAGGGGCATCGTTCAGTAATCGCATTACCGAGGTGAAATTGTTTACTTTCTGAAGACACGCGTTGCAGACGACCAGGTGGTCTTTGATCTGCCAAGTATTATCACTCGTCAGTCTGCCGTCCACATAGTCGTTCAATTGCGGAGAGAATCTGCGGCAGTCATTCTTCAATTTTTGATTGTTATGCTGTTCCGATTTCATGAACCCGACACGCTTTCTTACAGTAAGTACAGCTAGTTAACATTCCATATAAGCCGAAAGATGCTGACGCAAGGCGGTACGCGCATTGAAGAGCCGCGACTTAACCGTCCCTAAAGGACAACTAACAACCTCCGCAATCTCTTCGTATTGCAAACCTTCAATATCGTGAAGTATCACCACGGTCCGCATTTTTTCCGGCAGCTTGGCAAGTGCAATTTGAATGTGAGCATCCATTTCATATCGCGCCACTACCTTCGCTGGTTCGAATGTGTTGTCCGGAATGTCTCTACTCGGCCCGTCGTCGTTCCCGTCACCGCCTATTGGTTCGTCAAGCGACGAGATCGTCCCGCCAAATCCTGTTTCGCGACGAGACCGCTTACGGTGCGAGTCGATGCAAAGATTCCCTGCAATGCGGTAGAGCCAGGTACTCAAACTCGAATGGTTGCGAAACGTGTCAAGCGCGAGATACATCTTGACGAACACCTCTTGTGTCAGATCATCGGCGTCTTCACTGTTGCCGACCATCCGATAAACGTAATTGTATATTTTGTTCTTGTAGCGACCGACGATCTCGTTAAAGGCAGCGACATCGTTGCGCTGACACCTTTCTATCAAGGAGGTGTCTGAAAGAGACAAGCAAATCACCCTGTTACCCCGTCGACGGTCATTGGAATCCTTAACTCGGTGTCATCTATGGACATTGTGACGATAAAGGAGAGAATATGTTCACGATTTGTTTTACTGCCGAGCAAAAAGAAGGGTAATAGGGTCGGTATGCGGAACACTAACTGAGAGAGATTTTTCGCTGACATAGCCGATCATTCCCATAAGTTGTTCGACGATTATTGGCGACAATAGCTCGTATGATATACTGTTGCCAACTGGTACAGGCAACTTTAACCAATAGAAAATCGAAAAGCGAACTCGAAACGAAGAATGAATAGATCAATATTGAGAAATTGTACGATGACGTGCCTGACTGCAGCGGCCCTGACATGCTGCAGCTTTGCGAATGCGGGGGCGGTAGAGCGGTCGCTGCTTGGAGTCCATATCTACGCAAATGTAAAAACGGTTCTGCGAAAGTTCGGTAATCCGAATTATGTTTTGACAGCCGGGCAGACATTTGATGCTTCTTCAAACACAGTATCCACGACTGTGCCGACCGGTGGGGCGAGTGTTGGCCCTTTGCCGGGACTTCAGCCCGATGGAGGACCGGTTCCCGCGTTCGGGACCCCGCAACTTCCGCAAAACGACAACAGCGCGCCTGCCCCGACCGCACCGTCCAATGACGGCGAAGTGACCCTTGTCTACGAAAAACCGAATGGTTTGACCTATCAGTTTCTGCTTTCTCCGAGCGGTTCGGTACTGCAGATCACGGCGCTCGGATACCAAGACTCGTCTGCGACGACCAGTCGCGGAGTTACTTTCGGGACTTCGTTAACGCAGTTGGAAAATCGGTATGGTTATCCCGAAAACCAGCCGCACACCAATGCCGATAAAGTCATGGTTGTCGATTACAGCAAAAAGGCGCATGTTGCGTTCGAGCTTCTCGACAACACCGTAGTGGGAATTGTGGTCGCGGCGATCGATTAGGAATACTATCAAATCAACAATATGAAGATTTCACTTAGAACGACATGGCTGTCTTTGTGCGCCGTTGGGGCGTGCTCGATTCTCTCGGCCTCAGTCCTTACTTCTGTTCAAGCAGCAGAACGCACACTCGCAGGCATTAAGACCTTTAGTCCGATCGGCATTGTGCTTTCGAAGTATGGCGACCCGACCTTCATTATGCCCGGCACTCAGGTAGCGTCTGTAACCTATGGCTACGAAGGACCAGTTGTTTCGGACTCGACGGCGACTTCCACATCAACTCCAGTGAACTCGGACACTACTTCCGCCGGCGCGACCGCCACGATCGACGCGTTCGACCCTACATATGAAAGCGGTTCACGGTACTACTACGATTTTCCCAAGAAGGGCGTGGTCTATGAGTTTGTATCTACTAGCGCAGGGCGTGTTGTCGAGATAAAGATTTACGGCTATCACAGCCAGTTTAAAACCTCGCTTGGGATTGGACTCGGCAGCAACTACGAAGATATCGTTATGAAGTACGGCTATCCGGAGCAGACTTTTAATTCGGTGGAAACGGATGGAGACCATTTGACTCTTATCTACACCGAAAGAGACCACGTAGCTTTCCGCTTGGTGCGAGGGAAGGTAGCCGTAATCAGCGTCGTCGCGCCGGATTGAGATTATGTCAAATCAGGATGATGTCGACACAGTAAGATCGCGTACAGACATTCTCCAGGTTGTCGCACCCTATGTCGCGCTCAAGCGATCAGGAAGAATTTGGAAAGGGCTCTGCCCGTTCCATAACGAAAAGACGCCGTCGTTTCAGGTCAATCCCGACCTCGGCCGATGGCATTGCTTCGGCCAATGTTCAGAAGGCGGAGATGTCTTTAAGTTTATTCAGAAAGTAGACAACCTTTCCTTTCCCGAGGCTCTCGAACGTCTCGCCTTGAAAGCGGGCGTCACCCTGACAAGAAGTCAAAGTCGGTCGCGCGACACGGTGCCGGTCGGGGAAAAGGATCGCCTTTACGCGGCACTGAATGCGGCGGTAGGTTACTATCGCTCCTCCCTGGCTGAAAACGACCAAGCCCGGTCTTATCTTTTCGGTCGTGGCATTCAGTCGGAGACAATTGAAGCGTTCGAGATAGGCTACGCCGGAGGCGACTGGGACACTTTGCCGCGTCATCTCGACCGGGTCGGCATCGCAAGGGACGATGCTGTACGGGCAGGGATATTGGCCGTGTCCGAGCGCGGAGGCCATTACGATAAACTGCGCGGCAGGATAGTCTTTCCCATTGTGGATGTACAAGGTCGAACAATCGCCTTCGGCGGTCGGCTGATGCAGCCGGTTGCTGAACGGCCCAAATACCTCAACTCGGCCGAGACCCCGCTCTTTTCCAAGAGTAAGACCCTCTACGGACTGTCCCGAGCAAGAAAAGCAATTGCAGATGCCGGCGAGGCAATTGTCGTTGAAGGGTATCTCGATGTAATAACCTGCCATCAAGGCGGCTTTCACAATGTCGTCGCGACGCTCGGTACATCTCTTACTGAAGAACATGCGCTGATTATTGGACGTCTGGCGCGCCGGGTCCTGCTGGCGTTCGACTCCGATGCCGCAGGGATCAAAGCGGCCCAGCGTGCAAACTCAATATTTGAAGCACAAGGGCTTGAAGTTCGAATGCTGGTATTGCCCAAAGGAGAGGATCCTGACAGCATAATTAACGCTGGAAGGTCCGAAGAGTTTAAGCAGGCTATTTCAGGCGCTCTCATGGTTAGCGAGTACAGGCTCAAACAAGTGCTGACTACAATTTTGCCGACTACATCTGAAATCGAACGGACCAATATTTTTCAGCGTGAAATCCTGCCGATTCTTCGAGCGACCAAAAGCGTGACTGAGCGCGAAAACTATATCCGCCTCTGTGCGAGGGCTCATCCCCTTTATGCCAGCGGCGCTGCGATGGCCGAAGAACAGATCCGGCAAGACGTCGATGGACGTCCGGCTTGGACCCCGTCGAGCCGACAGCTCTTCGGCGGCCGTTCCAAATCGTACAATAAGGATTCGACATCCGGTCCATATAGCCGAGAGTACAAAAGGCCGATCGGCCCGCGTCAATCCGCGATTAAAGTTGCGAATGGATTGGAAAAAGCAGAAGAGACCATTGTTCAGGCGCTTCTCGATCCAAAGCTCGAGCATTTCAGACTGCTGTCGGAGCAGCTCAATTTAGAAACGTTCGTCCGACCCGTCTTTGCTCGATTGGTTCGGCATCTGATCGACTCGCCTGGACCCACTGGAGTGCAGATTGCTCTGGAAGATCCCGATCTTTCGGCCGATCCCGCTGTCGCTCGAATATTGCTGGACCCGCCGGATAAGCTGCCGGAACTGCCTGAAAAGGCGATTGTCGAGTGTATGCAGATGCTCACACGGCACAAAGAAGAAGAAACGCTGGTTAAGCTGCGTGAACTGAGCCGTTCAGGCAATTTGCAGGCGAATGAACTTTACACGAAGATCATGCGCGAACGAAAAGGCGCAGGGTCTATACAGAAATTGAATGCTCAATGAATTTCGCTGCAGGCGAAATCGCGTCGCATGTTGAGCCTTCAATAGGTGGACTAATGAACGTGGAACGGATTAAGGAAGCTGTAAAGTGACTTCTGAGGAACTTGTTTCGAAAGGAAATGCGGCTGATGAGCCGCTCAGAGTGCTCAGCGGATTTCAAAATGAACTCCAGAGGCTGATGGAGCAGGGGAAGCGTGATGGGACGCTGACCTATGCGGAAGTCAACGACAGCCTTTGTCAGTATGAAGAGCTTGATGCAGAGCAGATGGAAGACCTACTACAGGCATTTGCCGAAGAAGGCGTCCAGATAGTCAGCAAGACCCGCGAGGAAGCGGAAGCGATCGCCAACGAAAAAATGCCGGCCCCGGATGTCACCGCGCTTTCGCTAGACGATGTCAGTGCCGACCTCACCGATACGCTGCCGACACAGCTTCTCAGCAGCGAGGTAGATGCGGAGGTCGCGTCTATAGAAGCGGGAGCGATCGACGATTCGGTGAGAATGTGGCTGCGAGAAGTCGGCCGCACTCACCTCTTACGAATAGACGAAGAGATCCGGATCGCCAAACGGATCGAGAACGGTGATGAGTCAGCGAAGGTAGCGTTGACGCGGGCGAATTTAAGGTTGGTCGTTTCAATAGCTAAACGATATACTCTACGAGGTATGTCATTCCCCGACCTGATACAAGAGGGCAATATCGGCCTGATTAAGGCTGTTGAAAAGTTTGACTATCGCAAAGGCTACAAGTTCAGCACGTATGCAACATGGTGGATCAGGCAGGCCATTACTCGCGCTATCGCCGATCAGGGCCGAACTATCCGCATTCCGGTACACATGGTGGAAACCATCAACCGCCTTGTGCGCACCAGCCAACTGCTGCTGCAAGGCCTTGGACGGGAACCGACCATCGAAGAGCTGGCAAAGGAGATGGATGTTCCGCTAGAGCGTGTCAGCGAAATCATGCGGGTTGCGCCTGAGCCGCTCTCCTTGGAAACGCCGGTCGGCGGAGAGGACGATAGTCATCTAGCCGATTTCCTTCAGGATGTGGATATGCTCTCACCTTCCGATGCGACATCGAAGGTTGTGCTGCGCGAGAAGATCGAGGAAGCGCTCGATCAACTGAGCGTCCGCGAGCGAGATGTAGTGCGGATGCGATTTGGATTGGACGACGGCTACCCCCACACTCTGGAAGAAGTCGGCAAACACTTCCGCGTCACACGTGAGCGAATCAGGCAGATCGAAGCCAAAGCTTTGAAAAAACTGAGGCATCCCAGCCGCAACTCACGCCTTCGCGACTATATCGAGCCTTAATGCCGGTGCACTTAGAAACCTGATGCCTCATCTTTAGGTGGACGTCGCATGAG
This sequence comes from Armatimonadota bacterium, assembly GCA_003134215.1. Taxonomy (GTDB): domain Bacteria; phylum Armatimonadota; class Armatimonadia; order Armatimonadales; family Capsulimonadaceae; genus BOG-944. The sequence goes on along the minus strand of PLAD01000106.1, from coordinate 6,128 downwards.
CTCTGAAACTGCCGTGTTCGGTGCCAAGCGACCTAGAATGACATCGTGGATCGTATCGAACAGCGGGGTGGATACTCCTAAGCGCCGAGCGATCGCATAGGCCGCAACGGACGTTGGTACTCCTTCGGCGGCCTGTCCGATCTCGGAAAGTACCGATTTCAGTTTCTCTCCGCGGGCTAGTCCAATTCCGACGCGGTAGTTCCTCGACAGCTTGCTGCCTGAAGTGGCCATCAGGTCGCCCACGCCTGCAATACCAAGAAAAGTCAGCGCCTGCGCCCCGGCTGCAACACCGATTTGAGTCATCTCCATTAACCCGCGGGTCATCATCGCTGCGCGGGTGTTGTCTCCGAAACCCAAGCCCTCGCAAACTCCCGCACCAATGGCAAGGACGTTTTTAAGCGCGCCTGCAAGCTCTACGCCTCGGATATCCATGTGGGTATAAACACGAAATGTTTCGGACATGAACAGGTCTTGGATTTCACGGTTGATTTCCCGGTCGGCGCCTGCGACCACACAGACGGAAGGCACTCCTTTGACGACTTCACGGGCAAGGTTCGGGCCGCTCAACGCGACAAGACCCCTGCAACAGGATGCCGGAATAAGCGAATGAACAACCTCGGTCATCGTCATGCCCGTCTCTGCTTCCAGACCTTTTGCAGCGCTTACCAGAACCGCGGGCGATTTTAGAGCCGGGGCGACTTTCGCCATAACTTCTCTGATGGCATCGGAAGGAACCGCAACCACTATCACGGAAGCATTCTCAACTGCATCGTCGATATCGGATGTGCCAACTATTGACTTTGGAAGCTGGAGCCCAGGAAGATAGCGGCTGTCGGTATGAGAACCATTCACTTCCTGGATCAGGGACGGAGTACGATCCCAAAGCGTGACCGCTTTACCGGAGTCGGCAAGGATGAATGCGAGCGCTGTTCCCCAACTTCCGGCGCCGAGGACTGTAATTTTGCCGCTGTTTTGTCGAATTGTCATTGTCAACAAGTATAGCTGATATTCCAAATTCCATTCTTGACAGGAAGTCCGCGAAACGTTTAATTTACTTTTAATGCAGCGTCTGTACTATAACCGGACAAAACATTGCAGGAAGCAATTATGATCACTCTCTATAGGAAAGCATTTTACATAGTCCTGGTGGTGCTCGTCGCTTTCCGTGCACCTGCCTCGACCTTCGCCCAATCGGCAGACCAGCAAAATCTGATCGCCGGCAGTGATTTTCAAGCAGACTCGGATGTTTCGACGGCGCCGCAGAATTTCAGCGCGACCGGCGATGTAGTGTTCGGACCTCTGGGAAATTTGAACCGAGAGCGGTTCGGCTGCGGTTACCGGTTTCTGTCGGCGCGCGATGCTGCATCCGCTACGGCTCCTGCAGGGCAGCTTTCAACTACCGTACGCGGGCTAACGCCTTCATCGAGCCGATGGTATCGCTTTAGAGTCCGCGCACTCGTGCAAAACGGATTCGATGTCGACCAAGAGGATCTTTATCTTAAGGCCGAGTTTTTTGCCAATGATGGTAAAGATTATCTCGACAACATATCTCAGCAAATATATAGCAAAGTGGTGCTGGACCGGCAGAACCTCGCTGACGATCAAACGAATAAGAATCTTGGTCCCTCTACCTGGCGCTCCTACGACATGGAATTTCGAACGCCCTTTCCACAAGTAGATACTCTGAGACTTTCGATCGGGTTTGGCATGGGGAAGGGCGTGGGCAAGCATGCAGAGCTCTGGGTCGGCCAGGAAGAGCTTACTCCGATTGCCGTCCCATTAACTTATGTCGCTCCAAAAGGAGGCCACGTCTTTCTCGGCAAAGATCTTCTGCCTCTGATGGTTCCTCTTGGCGGGCGATGGTATTACGATCCGCGCGGAGCATCGCCAACGCCGCCGTCGCAATTCGATTATACGAACAGCAATCGTCTCTTCTATCTCAGCGACCGCCTCGAAGCGCCGTTCGCCGAAAATATGTCTTCTTGGCTGCGCAAGGGCGATATCGATGTGAACGGAAACCTCGCGACCCGCGATGTGCCGGTTGCCGATAACGTAACAGTCAGCTTTACTAGCGACGATCTGGTAATTCGGTCTAAGAACTTGCCCAATCATCCGACAGCAGTATTTCCGGATACCGACGACCTACTGGATGGCAACCCAAACTATATCGTCGAAAAGGAGAGCACCTGGTACATCCCGCTGAATCCGACAGTCAATCCGAACCACTGGGCAATGGAGAACAATTCAGACTCAAACCGCGCCCTGCCCATGGGGCCGATTGGTGTCGCTGTCAACGGCATCGTTTTCTTCAACCCGTTCGATGCCGGGCAGAAGCAGGCCTTGTGGAGGGTAGACCGATGCTGCGGTCATCCAGGTCCCGATGGAACCTACCACTATCATAAATATCCAGTATGTGTCAAAACGCCATGGGCTGACGACGGCGACGATCATTCACCATTAATCGGATTTGCATTCGACGGCTTTCCAATATACGGCCCGTACGAGGCGAAAGGCGTCCTGGCAAAGGATGATACCGCCAACCCGCTCAACGCATTCAATATCCATTACGACAAAGACCGTGGATGGCATTATCACGTCACCCCCGGAGCATTCCCACACATCATTGGTGGCTATTGGGGTTACTACAACCAAAAAGACCAACAACACGGCGCACCGGGCATGCAGTGAGATTGCGAAGATTATATAAACAACGAATTGACAAAACGTGTGTCATTTGCCTATAATATACACATTGAACCCTTGCAAGTCAAAGTCACTTTTGAGCTCAAAACTACACAAAAACAGAGCAAAAACAGGACATATTCGCATTACCTCACCTTAAATCCATCTAGTGAAAGTTTGTTGCCTCAATGAGTCTCGTGCCAGTACGTTTCTATGAACGGAAGGAAGAAAAGAGGGGGAGCGAATCCTTGCACTTTCAAAGGGGTATTATCAACATGTGAAAGTCTCCGGCATTGAAAGTGATTCAGGTAGTCCTCTATGATTGCACCCATTGGCAAGATGTTGGTGGCCGTTGGGATAGTGTTGGTCGCTGTCGGTTCGGTAATCCTCCTCTTCAACAAAATCGGCATAACGCGCTTGCCTGGCGATATCTTGTTTCGGCGAGGCGGTGTGACTTTTTTCTTTCCGATCGTCACCTGCATCGCGCTGAGCGTCGTTCTTTCGCTCATCATGTCACTGGTAGCGCGATTGCGTCATTGAGCACGAACGAGCACTCCTAGAATGGATACCTTGAGCGAACCTTCATTACTTCTTTCTGATTTTGATTATGATCTGCCGACCGACCGTATAGCGCAACAGCCGCGCGAACCGCGCGACGAATCGCGCCTCCTGATAGTCGACCGACAAGACGGGCGTATTGCTAAAGATACACAGTTTAAAGACATCTATGATTACCTTAATCCCGGTGACCTTTTGGTGCTTAACGAAACCAAAGTCAATGCACGGCGGCTCTTCGCAGTCAGCGCCGGCGGCGGCAAGATCGAGTTCTTTTTAACACATCGAATCGCACCAGGCCGCTGGCAAGCCCTTGCGCGACCAGGCAGAAAACTTCATCCAGGCATGACCGTCCAATTGGAAGATGGTTTATCCGCTCATATCGTGGACAAGACCGACGACCGCGGGGGAAGAGTGGTTCAGTTCTCATGTGAGTCGGAATCCGATGTAGACATTTTGATCGATCGGGTAGGGCGAACACCGCTACCGCCGTATATCACCGCGCAAAGTTCCGACCAGGTCGTTCGCGGTCAATATCAGACAGTATATGCACGCAATCCCGGGTCGGCTGCGGCGCCGACTGCCGGGCTGCACTTCACTGACGGTCTGATGCGCAGTATTGAGGAAAAAGGAGTCAAAATCGCACGCCTAACTCTGCACGTAGGCATCGGAACATTTCGTCCGATCGTTTGTGACGACATCACGCAGCACGTTATGCACGCTGAAGAAGTTGAAATCCCGGAAGAAACGGCATCCGCCGTTGAATCAACAACTGGTAATATTATAGCAGTAGGTACAACGTCCCTCAGAGCTTTGGAAAGTGCAGCTATCGGCAAAAGGAAAGTGCGTACAGGACGGTACAGCACAAGCCTTTATGTTACTCCGGGTTATAAGTTCCAGGTAGCGGATTCCCTGATAACAAATTTTCATATGCCGCGAAGTACACTTCTCGTATTGGTTTCGGCATTCGCCGGTCGGCAAGCAATCACGAATGCTTACCAGTACGCACTCGAGGGCGAATATCGGTTTTTATCCTTCGGAGACGCAATGTTCATCCGAAAAGAGGCGCATTGATGATTACCACGACGGTAGATAGTGATATTGAGGCCGAGCAGATTGAGGCGCTGGAGCGGTTGATCCAAACGGCCGGGGTAAAAAGCGACGGTATCCGGGTTGGCATCTTTACCGATGGATACCCGCCGGTCGTAAACGGCGTGTCGACTTCCGTACATACCCTGGTCGAGCAACTTGAAAAGGCGGGACATAAGGTGTTTGTATTTGCACCCAGATTCCCCGGTTACACTGAGCATGCTGCGAATGTTGTCCGTTTTCCTTCGTTTATAACGCCCTTCGATAAGCGTTACCCGCTTCCCATGCCGTTTTCGCGGGAGCTGTATGCGACGCTCAGACGGCTGCGGCTCGATGTCGTCCATAGTCAATCGCCGTTTGTACTCGGGCTCGTCGCTTTGGAGTTGTCGCGGCGACATCGCATACCCCTGGTTGCGACCAACCATACACTCTATCTGCAATACACACACTACGTCCCGTTCGTGCCGAAGCCGGTGATCTCAGCAATGGCGCGCAAGGCGATCGGCTGGTATTACCGAAGCTGCGAGGGAGTGATAGCGCCATCGAGAATGGCGGCTAATCAACTGATCGATCGTTTTCAGGTGAGTACGACCCCGGTTCACGTAGTACCGTCAGGCATTCCGATACCGGAAGAGTTTTCATTGTGCGAGCGAGAGCAGACTCGCAAGTCGTTAGGCGTTCCAGAAGATGCGCTGATGCTTCTCTATTGCGGCAGACTTGCGCGGGAAAAGAACCTGCTGATGCTGCTAGATGCATTCGAGTTTGGAGTGCTGCCCAAATTCCCGCATGCAAAGTTGGTGCTCGCCGGCAGCGGACCGGACGCCGACGATGTAGATGAGCGGGTGAACGTTTCGCCTTTGCTTCAGGCTTCGGTTATTTTGCCTGGCTTTATTAACCGAGACAATCTCGATCCAATTTACGCCACCGCCGACCTATTCGTGTTTCCCTCCAAATCGGAGACTCAGGGAATGGTGAGCGGGGAGGCCCTGGCGGCTGGGACTCCTTGCGTTGTAGTCAACGAAGGCGGTGCGCCGGAGACTGTAACCGACGGTGTTGACGGGTTCCTGGCGCCTGATGACTCAGTTCTCTTTGCAGAGGCAATCAATCGCATCCTGGGCGACCCGGATCTGCGAGAGAAGATGGGCAAGGCAGGTAGAAGTAACGCTGTACACCGGACTCCTGAGAGGATGGCATCACAGATTATCAAGATCTATGAAGATGCGATCAAGCAAGTCAAGGTTGAGGGGCCGCGCTCCATGCACACCTATCAGAACATCGGCTTCAAAAGCCTCAAACAGATGCTGCCGAAACGTCGTCTTTGGCGGCGGCGATAAAGTTAGGCCGCGGCTCATATCCCTTAAGATAAAATCCGCGGCCTTCGGTTTTCTCACTTGAGAGAGCTTAGTACCGATACGTTTCCGACTTGTACGGACCATCCGGCGATACGCCGATATAATCCGCTTGCCGTGTCGTCAGGCTTGTAAGTCTCACTCCAATCTTCTCCAGATGAAGGCGGGCTACTTCCTCATCCAGCTTTTTGGGCAGCGTATACACGCCCACTGCGTAAACATCCTTATTTCTCCACAGGTCGATCTGCGCCAAAGTCTGGTTGGCGAAGCTATTCGACATGACGAAGCTCGGATGCCCAGTAGCGCAGCCCAAGTTAACCAGACGTCCTTCGGCAAGCAGGAAGATGCTGTTGCCATTTGGAAACGTGTACTGATCGACCTGCGGCTTGATATTCAGCTTCTTGACACCAGGCGCAGAATTCAATCGGTCGACCTGAATTTCGTTGTCGAAGT
>PLAD01000264.1 GCA_003134215.1 Armatimonadota bacterium | reverse complement strand
ACCGACCCGCCCGGGGACTGAATATAAACGTCAATATCTTTATCGGGATCTTCCTTCTCTAAAAAGAGGAGTTGAGCAATAACGATATTTGCCATGTGCTCTTCGATGGCATCGCCGATGAAAACGATCCGATCTTTCATCAATCGGGACCAGAGATCGTACTGTTCTACACCTCGAGGTGTTTGCTCTACTACAACGGGGACGAGAGGCATTCAATCTGCTCCATTTCTGCTCGAAAACCGGCGAAACCGGCCGGATATACACCAACATACGAATTTCATAGTACCACCGGAGCGCGCGCGGAAAAGCCGTATCTTTGGCTAGCAACGCTCCGGTAAGGACAACTAATACCCCGCTGTTGCCGCGCTGTAGGATCAGCAGCGTGACAAGGACCCAATGGTTAAGCTGGGTCGGCGACGGGTTCTTCGGTTTTCTTCTTGCGGGTCTTCGGCTTTGCCGGTTCGCCTTCTAGCACCTCGGCTGTTGCTTCCTTGGGCTTTGCGCTCTTTTTAGCGGCCGGGGCGGAGGCTTCCGAGGGCTGTAATTCTGTCGGTGACTTGAGGTTAATTATGGCAGAACCTGTTAAAAACGTCAGTACTTTTTTGGTCTGCGCAACGTTGCGGATGGTATCGAGCTGCTTATTCGCATCGATATAAGCCCGCATGGACTCCGGCGAAGTCCCCTGCTCTTGCGCTCTCTCGGCAATCTCTTTGTCGATGTCCTTGTCAGTTAGCAAGAGGCCCTCTTTGTTGGCGATCTGCCCAAGAACGAGTCCACGGCGAATACGCTGGTCTGCGCGAGCTGAAATCGACTGTGTTAGCTGTTCTGCAGTCTGCCCGAGCTGTTTGAGGTAGTCCTCTACCTCGACCTGACGTCGTTTGAGATCGGCGAGGATCGCCTGTACTTCTTCATTGACTTCCTGGTCGAGAAGAACAGTCGGATAGTCAANNACCGTGTTTGCCGCTTCTTCCGCACTATTTTCCGACGATTTTTCAAGGTCGGTGCGAATACTTTGACGGAACTCGTCGACAGTTTCTACTTTGCCGAACTTCTTCGCGAACTCGTCATTCAGCTCCGGCAAGATACGGTCGTGCACTTCGAATACTTCAATGTGAAAATCTGCAGCTTTACCCGCGATTTCGGCGTTTGGATAGTCGCTGGGATAGGTCAGATTGAAATGCTTGTGGTCGCCAGCCTTCAGCCCTACCAGTTCGTCGGTAAGGCCCGGAATATTTTCAGGATCACCAAGTCGAATCACCGTATTCCGCGGTGCAGATGGTTCCCCTTCTTCCGGTGAGATAGCAATCTCAGCCGCGATGACATCGCCTACCTGTGAAGGACGGTCTGTGACAATGGGGAATTCAGCCGCCCGCTCCAAAATCATGTCCAGGCGTTTTTCCACGGCCTCGTCTGTGATTTCTGTTTTGAGCTTGTCGATTTCGACGCCCTGATACTGACCGACTTCCACCTTTGGCGCCAGAGGTACGACCGCCTTGAATTTGAACGCCTGCGGGGCTTGAGTCTCAAGATTGAGCAGTTCTAGCTTTGGCGGCGCGAACGGAGAGATCGACTCCTGCTTAATCGCTTCGAGATAGGCAGGTTCGACAAGGATCTCTGCCGCCCTCTCACGCAGCTGCGCCTGCGGGACCCGCTGCTTTACAAAGCTGATCGGCGCTTTGCCCTTGCGGAACCCAGGAACAGTGATATGTTCCGAATACTCTCGGTAGACCTGGTCGACTGCTTTCGCTACCCTGTCTGTTTCAACTTCAATTTCGAGACTCACTTCGCAAGGGCTCAGCGGCTCCTGTACTACCAACATAGATTGTAATAGCTCCTGAAAATTTTCGTGGGTGGATGAAGAGGCGACGCCACCGTGCGCCGTTCTGATTACGCGTCTAACAGTTTACCCGGCGGGAGCTCGTTAGTCAACTTGCACTATTTCAAGCAAAATCGGCCGGCTTTGCGATCAACTTGCGCCTTCGGCCCAGCAAAGGTGTGTTTTCGTCGCAAAACCGGCCATGACATTGGCTACAAAAAGATTACTTCTTTTTGCCTGCGGCGCGATATCCGGCGCTCATTGCTGCGCTCTCGGAAAGATACTCGCCCTTTTTTGTCTTGCCGTAATAGCGGTCTCCTGGATAGTGATAAACACCGTCTGACAGGTTAACCCAAACTTTTCCAGATCCGCCGCCGGACATCATTTTCCCAGACATCGATGACATTGGCGTGGAAGTTGGGCTGGACATAGTTCCTGAAACTGGCGCGCTGCCGGACTGCATCGGCGTGGACATTGCTCCTGAAGGCGACATATGCGACATCATGGCCTTCTTAGCCTTGATTTTATCCATCAACGACATTTTGGATCCGGGCGCTGTCGACGACATCATCCCCTTATGCTTCATTGCCATCATCTTCATTTTGGCCATAAGTCCGGGCTTAGGCGGCGGCGCCGACGAACTCATAGTAGACTGGGCAAAACAGGGAACCGCGGTGGCAAGTAGTACTCCGATTAATAAACTGATCTTCTTCATAACTCTTATTCATCCTTTCGAGTTTAGCTAATCTATTCGACAAGCCTGCTATAAGTACCTGCCCAGCACGCAAATTGTTCCATGCACAGCCTGCCCCTCAGTGAGCTCTTACCTCATTCAATTACTGTCGATGTCTCATTTGTCGAGCACTCTACGACGTTGTAATTCAACAGTCGATAAGGTGACAACCTTTGTATAGATGGCCGGTTGCGTTGTTTCACAGTCCCAGGCGCCGGCACCAGCATTGATACCACCCTCAAGGTACGACCGATAACACGATAGAAAAGCCCTCTATGAAGCTGCAACGTAGTCACAGCCCTGCCGGCGAGTCGACAGTTTTGGCAATTGAAAATA
>PLAD01000402.1 GCA_003134215.1 Armatimonadota bacterium | reverse complement strand
ATATACAAAGTTCCACACAAGCAGCGGAAGCTCTTCGTCCTGTTTCCGGGAAGTTCGCATCGGTCATCTTTTCGGTGGGAATTATCGGTACGGGAATGCTGGCAGTGCCGATTTTCGCTGGATCTGCGGCCTATGCAATCGGTGAGTCACTTAAATGGCCGGTAGGACTAAACCGAGCGCCGCTCCAGGCCCGCGGGTTCTATACAGTGGTTTCTCTGGCGACAATGATCGGACTCGGTCTTTGCCTGATGCATGTCGACCCGATTAAGGCCCTTTTCTGGTCGGCGGTATTAAATGGTGTCGCGGCCGGTCCGATCATGGTTTTCATGATGCTGCTTGCATCCAACAAGCGGGTAATGGGCCAGTTTACGCTGTCAATAGGCCTCAAAACTGTTGGCTGGGCAGCAACAATGGTTATGCTTTCCGCGGCGGTTGGGCTGTTTGCTACCTGGGGTAAATGATCTCAGGCAGGAATCGCGTCCCATATTCTGTTGAGGGAATCTTGCTGTATGAGACTGTTTACCATTCCAACTCCGGCGAACGGACCGGCGCCCAGCAGGTTAAGCANNACCGACCGCGGCATTCATTTCAGCGATTCGCTTGCCGATTCGATAATCCCAATAGTAGTTCCAAAGGCTGCAGGTGACAATAGTCAGGAGGACTTCGACTGCTGGAGAATAGTCGGACGTGCCTTGAAAATCGGCAACCTCTTCGGATACCTTGTAGATGAAGTACAGGTAATAAAACCCGCATGTAATGAAGGTGAAGAGCAACACCATCGCAGGCTCTCGCTTTGTACCACGTGTCATGTCGATTCCTTTCTTAGTTCAGGACTACTCACCGGGTCCAAACTATTCGGCCGAACTTACAAGATCCTTCAGACGCCGCAGGTTGACTGCATGCATCGTTTCGGCATCGGGAGTTTCAAGAATGAACGGGTTGCCGTAGAGTCGGTCGTCGTTCACCAGAAGGCGAAACGCTTCCAAGCCGATCTCTCCTTCTCCAACATGTGCGTGTCGGTCGGCCCGGCTGCCGAGCGGCTTCATGGAGTCGTTTGTGTGCAAAACCTTCAGCCGATCAAAACCTACCGTCTCGCCAAACTTGCCCATGGTGTCGGCATATGCTTCCTGGGTTCGGATGTCATAACCTGCGGCAAAAATATGGCAGGTATCAAGACAGACAGCCAATCGCTCATGCTCTCCAACCAGGTCAAAGATCCTTGGAAAGTGTTCGAACGTAGAGCCCAGATATGTTCCCTGTCCGGCTGTCGTTTCCAGCGCAACTCGAACTTTATAGCCGGGCAAGTCACTATGGATTCTGGTCAGCGATTCGCATAGTCTAACTAATCCTACATCTTCACCGTCGCCTCCGTGCGCTCCCATGTGAGTAACGAGGTAGTCGAGGCCGAGTTGTTCGGCACGGACCAGTTCCTCGCGGAAACTGTTGATCGACTTATCAAGAATGTCGCCTGGAGGGGCCGCGAGATTGATTAGATAGGAGTCGTGGGCGATGCAGAACTTAGTCTGCGCAACCAAGCGGGCTTCCTTGAAGGCGGAGATCGATTCTTCCTTAAGTGCGGAGGAGCGCCATTGACGAGGGCTCGATGTAAAGAGCTGGATGACATTGCATCCGATTTCACTTCCGGAGGTAATTGCAGTCTGAACTCCTCCGGCAGTCGGCATATGGGCGCCGAGAAAGGGTACACGGTTTGTCTTATTCACACAAATTAGTTCGTCCGCTTGCCTGATCTTTCCTCCTTTTAGCGGGGAGGTTCTTTTGCGTCAGATGTCGTATAATAGTTTTGTGTGAGACCAAATCATACTTCATCGCCGACTCATATCACTAAAAAGGGAAGCGACTAATGATCAAGTTGCGTGGAAAAGGGATTATTGCAAGCTGGCGTCCTTATGAAGAAGGACGCGGCGGGGCTGCTATTCGAGCATCGGAAAAAGAGTGCGACAGTATTACTGTCTTCGACCAGACAGTTCTCGCCCAGCACAAGGACGGATTCTGGGAGACGATGTCATTCGTCAACTGTACGATCACCTGGATGGCTAAGCCGGAAATTATTCACGTTTGTCCGGAAACAGGTGAAGAAATTGCGATCGAAGTGGCCGGAAGAACCGGAACTATCGCCGATGGAATGCACCACAACCGTGTTCACGATGAGCATTCATTCGCTGCGATGGGTACCAGCACCGGTACAGAAATTATATCTTAGCCAGAGTGGACCTGGACGCTAATCTCATCGAGAGCGGATTTTATCATTCCGCTCTTAATTTAGCCTCCGGCAATACTCGGGACGATCACCAATCTGTCGCCTGAGGATACTTGCGTATCATTACCCTGCAAGTATCGTGTGTCTTCGTCGCCAAGGTAGACATTGACGTACGACCGGACGTTCCCCTTTGCATCGAACAGGTGCTGCGCGAGGGCCGGAGTCGACTCTGTCAACGCTTTGAGCGCTTCGCCGACAGTGGCCGCCTCGACTGTGACTTCGGGCTGGCCGGCCGCATACCGCTGCAACGGCGTCGGCAACGAAATAATCACTGACATCAATTAATCCCCTTATTGCTCTAACAACACTACGAATAAAATTTGAGTTCGCGCGAACTTGGAACGCTAAACCGCAGAGTCGCTTTCAGAAGCCTAACTTTTGGACCTGCGCCTCCGCAGACTTTTCCAAAATACACTGGCTGACCTGAACATTTTCCTCATTAAATCGGCCGGCGTCAAGGTCGAGTTTCCAAGAGCGGAACGACACGGGCTCACCGTTGGCGGTTTCTACGATGAGATAACTGTAGTCCTCCCAGGCATGTTCGCGGTCGTAGTTCGACGGTACCGCGGGAACATCCGGGTGCGAATGATAAAAGCCGACTATATTCAGCCTGCCCCTGCGTGCGATCTTTTCTACCTGCAATAAGTCGGCGTCGGCTATTCTGAAGCGGCGATCCGGCCCATCCTCATGACGATTACTCAGAGGAACCGCGAGGCGGACGTAGCTGCCGGCACCGATTGTCTCCCCGATAAGCGCTCCGCAGCACTCACCCGGATAGTCGCGCGTTGCATGCTGCCTGATAGACGCCTCTTGATCGATTGTCAAAATAAGGGTCACGGTCTACTCCATGGCTTTTCGCTGTCGGCTAAACGACCGGCTCAACTTCGGTCATTCTGGACCAAAATGAGTCGCTTAAATATTTGTCGCCGGAGTCACACAAGATTGTCACGACGACGCCCGACTTCAGTCTACGCGCAATCCGCAGCGCCGCAAGGACGTTTGCTCCCGCAGAAACCCCGACAAACAATCCCTCTTTTTGCGCCAGGAATCGGCACATACTGTATGCATCCTCGGTTTCAACGGTCACCTGACTGTTTGCCAATCCGGGATCGTATATTCCCGGGACTAACGCGGTTTCCAGATGCTTCATGCCCTCAAGACCATGTAACGGTGTCGCCGGCTGCATCGAAACCAATTCTATGTTCTGTTTAACGGACTTCAGGTAGCGTCCAACTCCGACAAAGGTTCCGGTGGTTCCGAGGCCGGCGACGAAGTGGGTTACTTCATTGGCAGTCTGGCGCCAAATCTCCGGACCAGTGTGTTCGAAATGCGCTCTCCAGTTCCCATCGTTATTATACTGGTCAGGATAGAAATACTTCTCCGGATCCGCAGCATAGAGCTCTTTCGCTTTTCTCTGGGCACCGTCGGTCGATTCGGTCGGATCTGTCAATACCAGCTCTACTCCATAAGCTTTGAGAATCTTCTTGCGCTCAGGCGAAGCGTTAGACGGCAGACAAAGGGTCACAGGGTAACCTTTGGCGGCTCCGATCCAAGCGTAGGCGATACCTGTGTTGCCGCTGGTAGCATCTAGGATCGTCTTCCCTTCTTTCAGCGCACCGGAGCGTTCGGCTTCGATCACCATATTTAAAGCCGGGCGGTCTTTAACAGACCCGCCCGGATTAAAGTACTCGGCTTTTGCATAGACACGAACGTTTGGGTCGATGTCTAACGTCGATCTCTGGAGGCGCAGGAGCGGCGTATTGCCGACAAGCTCCACTACCGAAGTATCCAAGCTATTATTGACTTCGCTCAACTACTTTTCGATCGGAGCGCCGACAACGCTGCCCCATTCCGTCCACGAGCCATCGTAGTTCTTGACATTATCGTGTCCGAGAAGATATTTGAGAACGAACCATGTGTGTGACGAACGCTCTCCGATGCGGCAGTACGCAACTGTATCTTTCGATTTGGTCAGCCCGGCGCCGCCTTCGTAAAGATCCTTGAGTGCATCTGCGCTCTTGAAGGTGCCGTCCTCAGCAACCGCAAGGGCCCAGGGCACATTTTTTGCGCCAGGAATGTGTCCGCCCCTTTGTGCTGTTTCGTTGAGTCCAGGAGGTGCAAGGACCTTGCCGCTGAACTCATCCGGCGAACGAACATCGATCAGGTTGATATCACGCGCTTTGACATGTCCAAGCAGCTCATCACGAAACGCACGGAGAGAGAGGTCAGGCTGGTCTGCGACATAGTTGGTACGGGTCGGAGCAGGAATGTCTGGTGTATACGGCCGTCCTTCGAGCTCCCACTTTTTACGTCCGCCGTTAATCAAGCGAACATCTTGATGACCATAAATCTTGAATTCCCAAAAGGCCCACGATGCGAACCAGTTATTTGAATCGCCATAGAGCAAAACTGTACTGTCTTTGGAGATGCCGGCGGCGCTTGCGAGGTTTTCGAAGTCTTCCTTCTTGAGTATGTCGCGCGTCAACTGATCCGAAAGCTGTGTCGACCAATTCAGACCGACTGCACCCTGAATGTGTCCTGCGACATAGAGTGAAAAATCGACATCCACTTCAAGAATGCGTATCGATGGATCGGTGAGGTGCTCAGCTGCCCACTCAGTACTCACGAGCGCCTCGGGATGGGCGTAATCTGTCATTGCTCTGCTCCTTTAAATTCTGACATCTTCGTCTGATAAAGCGGCCGATCGATAGATTCGGCTTAATGATTCAACTGCAGACGGTCTGGCCGGTCGGAGTAACCTTTTGACCCTTCGCTTCCAGGACTTCGATGCAGCTATGTGCTAGATAATCCGCGAGATTGTCTGTTTTATAGCCGCAAAAGTTACACCAGTTGTCTGCGACGTTGTCGACTGCTGTCGAGGCTGTCTCGCCGCCCGTTTCTTTATATGTCACTGCCATGTACCTCACAGAATTGTCTATATTACACGTAGGGATTGATATATTTAACCCTTGAACTATTAAAATGTCAAGCAAAAAGTTCTATTGGTTCTCTGGAGGCGGAATAAAACATCCGACTGCTTTCGTTTCGCTAAAAGGCGGGATTCTGCCTTTACTAATCTCGTTTAACACGGACCGCAAATCCATCCGGGTCGCGGTCTGACGCGAAACCCCGAAATCGACGAACTTGTTGTCTATCCGGCCCCGGTAGATCATATGCCCCGACTGATCGAAGACAAGCGCTTCGGGCGTGACCATTGCGCCGGCTGCGGCAACCATCTCATGCTTCGGATCACATAGTACCGGACAATCCAGTCGATATTCAGATTTGTAACTTGATGCTTTTACCGGCGTCAAATTGTCATCGGTCAGGATAACGTATGTATCGATCTTTGCCGGCTCAAAATCATCGGTGATTCTCGATATTTCCGGAGCGTAGCTATTGGAAATCGGACATCCGGTCGAGATAAAGATCAAACAAGTGGCCGCCCTGCCGTCAAGTACGAATGGCGAAAATCGCCGACCGTCGCTGCTGGACAATCGAATTGAAAAAAGAGAATATGGCGGGGATGAAGCGTTGGCAGATATGCCTGCCAGAAGCAATGTTGAGACTGCGGCGAGCGCGGTCCGGTTTGCTCTCGCAGCAATACTGGTTTTAACTTTTACCAGGTCAATTAGGGAACAAAACCATGGTAAATACACTCTATATCTCATATCGCTAGGCACTCACTCGTATATATCGCCCGAGGCAGCGAACTATTGGTTTCGTCACACGGTGTTCGAGGAACGGATTTAGAGATGTCAAGGTTTCGCCGGTACATAAACCGTATCACAAAGGCCGCATTTATTGCCGCGCCAGGGATGCTATTCGCCTTAGCCCAGTCTACAGTCCGGGCTGCCGGGGACGATGGCGCTCAGATCGCGGCAACCGCTGCGCCACAGCCGAACACAATGCTTGAGATTGCGTTCGGCTGCCTTGCCCTGGCCGCCATCGTCCTTTTGCGCCGCAAGACCGAAGAGTAGCGTCTTTGCCCTAAACCGGTTGGCCGAGTGTCGATCGACGGAGCGACAACTAGACGAGTTTCGCCTCGAGGCTAATAGGTACACTTGCCAGCGCTTTGGAAATCGGGCATCCCTTTTTTGCACCTGCAGCCTGCTCCTGAAATGTCGCATCATCGATACCGGGGATTTCCGCTTCCGTCACGAGTTCGATCTTGCTGATCGCAAATCCGCCGTCGGCCGGACCGAAGAAGACTTTCGCGGTGGTGTGCACTCTTTGAGGTGAGAAGCCTGCGCCGGCCAATCCTGCGGAGAGCGCCATCGAGAAACATCCCGCATGAGCCGCCGCAATAAGCTCCTCAGGGTTTGTTCCAGCACCATCCTCCATGCGCGATTTAAACGAATAAGGTCCGGAATACGCTCCGCTGCCAAGGGTGACAATTCCGCTGCCATCCTTGAGTCCACCCTTCCATTCACCCTCTGCCGTTCTAATAGCCATTGTTCAAGTTCTCCTTTGCCTCGTGTAATTTTTGGGCTAATGTCATAATACGCTATTCTCGAACCCGGTTCCTTCGTTCACGACAAACATCGTGCTACAATACAAAAAACGCAAGGATGGATGGATAAAGCCTTTGAATAAATCGTTATTATCGTTCTTAGTGACCGCGACCGCTTTGATTCCCGCGGTTTGCTCTGCATCGACGGCCACGCAGCCGCTGTATGTGTCCCCAGTAATCGACCAGACTTCGTCGTCTACAACCGATTCCTCAACGACAGGCTCGTCAGGTTCCGACTCGACGATACCTCCCGATCATACGTCGAGCACACATCAGTTCCTGATCGGTCCTGAAGCGAGTGTCTTCTTCCCGACTTCGTCGAAAACAGGGAATGCCTACGGTAAGAGTTGGACATCGATTGGTTTCGGCCTTGGAAGCGCGTTCCAGGCGAGCGCTCATGGCACACTGTCGCCGTTCTTTACGATCCTATATAACTCGCATGACGGCAACCGTGCATTCGTACTTCCTTTGGGCGTCTCATACAACAAGGCCATTTCGCCCAGTCAGAACTCAGCATACTACGGCGGAGACATTCTTGTCATCGGCGCAGACCAGCGCGCGGTCGGTTACGGAGTACACTCCGGTTTCCGTTACGGCGAAGGTCTCCGCCCAGTCGTCGGCTACGAGTTCGGTCACACTGCGTACATCCAGGCTTCCTACTTGTTCGCGACGACCATCAAAGGCTTCGATTTTTCCGGATCGAGTATCGAAGCGGGCATCCGTTTCTAGAAGCGCTCCAATCAATGGCAAATGTGACATTTCTTCCGGGGCCGGACACGGCACACGCCGATGTGCTAGATTCGCTGCTTGAAACTGCGCTGGACAACAGTATCGATCTCGACCACAATTGCGGAGGCAACTGCGCGTGCACTACTTGCGCGGTGATCGTGGAACAAGGCGCAGAGTTGCTGTCGGCAATGAAGGACGACGAACGAGAGACGCTCTCTGAAAACGACAAGCTGCTTCCCAATGTTCGCCTGGCCTGCCAATCCCGCATCTTGCATGAAGGCGACATTCTCGTTACCCGCGTCGGTTAATCACAAGCTTTAACCTATCGCGAACGCCGATTTCGGCGAGTCCTCGGACGGTCGAACTTCAATTCGGCCGTCCTTAATTCTTGTCTCAAACGCCGGCTGTGCGCTCGTCGCAGGGCCGTTAATGACGGCGCCGTCTGTTAGATCGAACTTTGATTTATGCCATGGGCAGGTAATCGCTGCACCCTTGACGCTGCCTTCGCACAGCGGTCCTCCGAGATGTGAGCATGCGTTAGCCAGAGCGTAGACCTTTCCAGCGTTTTTCACCAGGACGATATCGATATCGCCTGCCTTTGCGCACTTCGGTTTGCCGGTNNAGATATGCAGGACATCAACCCAATCCTCTGGATAACCTTCGCGGACAGCATGGTCAACACCGATTTTCTGTGAGGTCACCAATAGTCCGCCGAGGTAGGAGGAAGCGCCTACCAGGCAGTAGCCCGCGGCGGCGAAGATGCGTGCGGCTGTCCTTTTCTTGGAACGGCGCAGGAAGAGAGAGCCGGTGTACAGGACGGTCGCTCCAAGATTCAAAACCGCGTGAACGGCTCCTACTTTGCTTGATTTTGAGCCTTGTTCGATGTCAGACCAGTCCGCCAATCCCGTGACCGCCGCCATCGCAGCCCCGGCTAGCCCGATCGCCAAGGCCGCATCGGCCCCTGCCGACGCAGAATCGCTGCCCAGTGCATCGTAGGTATCTAAAACCGCTGTCACTGTCCATGCCCCGATCGGGATGTCGGTAAGAACCGGATGGAGCGGATGACCGAGCCAGGCGCCATGGAGAAAGTTACGCAGCGGCTGCTCTAACGGCCCGGCGGTTTTCAGCGTCTGTGCGACAGAAGTCGCAATAACACCTGCTGCAGGATCGACCCATCCTTGTTCGTCGATGAGATCAACAATCTTTGCACCATCCATTTATTCCTGAGTTCTCCTTTAAGACAAGTGCCTTTAGGATAACCACAGAAATCATATGGTGAAACATTGGTCGACGTATGAGCAGCTTTAGAAGATCGGACCAGGTGCGAGCCCAGTCGCTTTTGGTCAGCCCACGGACATCAGTGGCCGGCGCCGGCGGGAGGGGGCGCTTTGGATACCCGCAACAGCAAAATGGCCGGGGATGCAATTATAAAGGAGACTCCAAGCAGTAGGAAGCCATCGTTAAACGACATCACAGCGGCCTGGCGCTGCACCTGACCATTCAACACGCCCAGCGCCGCCATACTGGCCTGCGCTGTGCTGTAGCCTTGCGCCAGCAAGGCGCTGGAGATACTGTGCAGCCGTTCGGTATACATGGGATTTGTCGCTGTCAGATTGGTCACCAGATCGTACCGGTGGAAGCGCTCCATATTGGTGATATAAGTGTTGAGTACGGCGATCCCAAAGGACCCCCCAAGCTGGCGGAACAGATTGATAAAGGAAGAGCCCTGAGCAATTTCCGGCCCTCGAAGCGCGGCGAATATCACGTTATTGATCATCGTAAAGAGAAAGCCCAGTCCAAAGCCCCGGATGATCAAAGCCAGACGGGTGTCCGGTTCACCGCTGATTACTGTCAGGTGCCCTAGATCCCACATTGACCAGAGAAACAAACAAACTCCAAAGACGATCAGAAGTCGGGGGTCGACACGCTTCTCGGGCGGCAACGATAGGAGCCGTCCACAGAGCATCGCAGATACTGCAGTTGCCAGTCCTCCCGGTAAAAGAACAAGTCCGGTTTCGGTGGGCGAGAAGTTGAGAACGTTTTGCGTAAAGAGCGGGAATATAAAGATGCCGCCATAGAGACCAAAACCAAGGGCAAGAAACAGTACAAGGCCTGCGGTAAAGCTTTTGTTCTTGAGCACCCTGAAATCGATGACCGGATGCGAGTTTTTCGGAGATATTTCCCAGAATACGAGCGCGACCAGGCTGATCGCGGCTATGACCGAAAGACGAGTGATAGCGACGGAGTTAAACCAGTCGTCACGCTCTCCTTCTTCGAGAACAAACTGCAAGGAACCAAGGCCGACGGTCAGCAGCAATATACCGATGTAGTCGATTGCCCCGGCGCTTTGCTTTTCGACTGTGTCATGGAGGAAGAAGTACACCAGCGAGAAGGCGGTCAGGCCGATAGGCAGATTGATGAAGAATACCCATGACCAGTGGTAGTTGTCGGTAATGACTCCGCCGAGGGTCGGCCCGACTGTCGGGGCGACAACAATCCCAAGGATGAAGAGAGTCTGGACCAAAGATTGCTGCTCTTTTGGGAAGACCTGTCGCAGTGTCGCCTGCGCGGTAGACAGCAAGGCCGCGCCTCCCGCGCCCTGAATGATTCTCCAGATGACGAGTTGGATCAAGCTTGTCGACGTCCCGCAGAAGAACGAGGCCACGATGAACAGCATGATTGAGAAGCACAGATAACGCTTTCGACCGAAGCGGCTGGATAGCCATGCGGTCATGGGAAGGACGACAACATTCGACAGGATATATCCTGTCGACACCCATGCAATTTCGTCGGTGGTTGCATTAAGGTTCCCCGCCATCTGTGGAAGCGCGACATTGATAATGGTGGTGTCAAGGACTTCCATGATCGATGCGGTGATCAAACCAATAAGAATTATCCATCGAAACTGCAGATTGAGCGTGTTTGCATCACCGTGCTTGTTCGGTGCGTTTGCTGCTTGCGCAACTGATGTTGTATTTGTTGCCATTACTTTTATTGTCTAAAACAGTGTCGAAATCAACAATGCGGCGAGAATGTCATTCGATCCGTCAGGTTATTGTACCGAACAACAGTCTCGCGAAAGTCGACGTTCCAGTCTCTTCGTCTGGAAGGAGCCGGAAGCTAAGGCAGCTTTGCCGTCCACCAATGGACTATAATTGCCCATCAGGCTGCAGGAACAATCTTATGATTATCAATGACACGGAAAGTATTGAAATACAAACCCCGACCGGACCGATGCGAACACTCATTTCTCGACCAGCCGCTCCTGGGAAATACCCGGGCATTGTCCTTTTCAGCGAGATTTTTCAGATTACCGGACCGATCCGCCGCACGGCCGCACAGTTTGCGAGCAATGGTTTCGTCGTCGCGGTACCGGAGATCTACCATGAGTTTGAACCGGCCGGGTGTGTCCTGCCCTACGATGAAGCAGGTGCAAAGCGCGGCAACGACCTGAAGACGGCGAAGCCACTCAAAAGTTACGATACCGACGCCCGCGCGGTCCTCGATTTTCTCGCGAGTTCAGAATACTGCACCGGAAAGCTCGGTGCGGTTGGGATATGTATCGGCGGACATCTCGCGTTTCGCACGGCTATGAACAGCGATGTTCTCGCAACGACCTGCTTCTATCCGACCGATATCCACAAACGCGGACTCGGCGAGGGAATGAACGACGACAGCCTCGACCGGATCAGCGAAATTAACGGTGAACTGCTGATGATCTTCGGCCGGCAGGACCCACACGTCCCTCGCGAAGGCCGGGCGGTTATCTACAACGCGCTGACCGATGCAGATCGTCACTTTACCTGGCACGAATTCAACGCAGCACACGCGTTTCTTCGCGACGAAGGTCCGCGATACAACGCGGCGCTCGCACAGATTTGCTACTGGATGGCGCTTGAACTCTTTAAGAGAAAACTGGGGTTCGGTGACATTGTCGAACCAGTCTAACTGCGCTCAGCGTTACCCTTGTTATCTGGTCCAAATACCTCCGGGCTATTGCGCCTGGAGGTCTTGGCGTGGGCGGTTGATGCGGACGTTCTGGGCGGCGAAGTAGGAGCCGATGACCAGCACAGCGGCGATTGCCTGGGCTGCGAGGGTCTGAACTGTCGGAAAGATGGAGAACCAGACGCCGAGCCATGAAGGCATGTAGAGAGGCAATGTCGTGGTGCTGATCCACCCTGCCTGCTGCATCTCCTGCGCTTCTTCTCCCACCATGACCAGAAGGACGAAGCCGAGGAGGACGCCAGTGACGATCAGCATCTTCTTATACGGCAGCTTTTTTTGGGCACCGAAAGTCAGGCCGGCGACGAGCAGTGTCAGACCTAAACCAATGACCGTGCCCTGCAGGACCACTCCACCTCCAGCGCTGAGGCGCAGGTTCTGGAGAAAGAGGACGATTTCAAAACCTTCGCGATAGATTGCGGCAAAGCCGAGCATGGCCAGCCCTATGAAAGTCTTGGCGCCGGCATCGCTGGTGGCTTGCATGAGCTTCTGACGGCGTTCGTTCAGGTTGCCGATCCAGCCGGTCCAGTAGACCTTGTGGAAAAACCAGTTCATAACGACAAGCAGCACGATAATGGCGAGGAGGCCGGTACCGGCCTGCAGGGCGTATTCCGGTGCATTGACATGAGAAACTATGGCGACGACGATAAACCAGGTGGCGACGGATGCGAGAAAGGCGGCGGAAGCGCCAAGCGGAACGGCACGGATGTAATCGGTGCGCCCGGTACGGGCCATTCCTGCCGTGACTGTGGCTAGAACAAGGATGGCCTCCAGACCTTCGCGGAATACCAGGACACTGGTGCTTAAAATTTGCGACCAGTGACTCAATCCTCGAGTTGTCGGATCAGGGTTGCCGTGAGCCGTGACTGCCTGCCAAATAAATACCCCGACAATCAGCATGATCGCCAGGACCTTCACAACTGTTCTCATCATTATATCGATGCTATCCCCGTCGTCCCCGCATCAGAACGCCGAGCCCGTTTCTAAATTAGACGCCGCCTATCAAAGCGACGGCCAATGGTTAGCGACGGTAATCGAAGACCAGAATAATCTCCGACCACT
>PLAD01000271.1 GCA_003134215.1 Armatimonadota bacterium | reverse complement strand
TGCATCCGCGGCGGGCCGACGGGTGGTTATCGCCTGCAAAACCTTGATCGAAAGCGGGGTTCCAGATGCGATCAGCGAGCGAAACTCATGCAGTGGAATACACCTGATCCGACTTTCAGTCACCGCGCGCCCGGTAGCAAGAGCCGGGCCGCCGCCAAGCAGAGAAACTTCGCCGGTAAAGTCACCCGACCGATGTACAGCGAGGATCATCTCCTGGTCGTGAACTATCCGCGTCACCTTTACTTCGCCGGTGAGGACGATGCAGAATTTGTTCTGCTCCTGGCCTTCGGAAAATAGAATATCGCCGCTCTTAAGATCGACGACATCGCCGTACGCCTCGAGGGCCGCAAGCTCTTCTGCAGTCAGTCGCGGAAACAGCTGCTCATCATTAAAAGTGTATTTCATAGATTCACCTGACATCACTCAGATACTGATGTACAAATTGGATTGCAATAGCGCCTTCACCGACCCCTGAGGCGACACGCTTGACTGAGCCGTGACGGACATCGCCGGCGACGAAGACTCCGGGCACGCTCGTTTCCAGCAAAAAAGGATCGCGATCGAGCGGCCAATCCGCCGGCCTTTTACCGTCAATGTAGAGATCCGCCCCTGCTAAGATAAAGCCGCGCTCATCTCGGCGTACTATATCCTTAAGGCACTCGGTGCGCGGCTGGGCTCCGATAAAGATGAAGAGGGCCCTCGCTTGCTGCTGCGAGCACTCCCCGGTAACGTTATTACGCAATTTGACAGACTCCAACGACTGTTCGCCGAAGACTTCGTCGACTTCCGAATGGGTGAGCACCCGAACGTTGGGCATCCCTTGAAGCTCCTGGATCAAGTAGTAGGACATGCTGGAGTCGAGTGAGGCGCCTCGAACCACCATGGTTACAGAACTTGCGTACTTGGCGAAGTGCATAGCGGCCTGGCCGGCGGAATTCGCGCCGCCGACGATGAAGACGTCATCCCCGGTGCAGGAGAGCGCTTCGGCCATCGCGGCGCCGTAATACACTCCGGCTCCGGTCAGCTTATCGATTCCAGGTACATCCAGCTTTCGATACGAAACTCCGGTGGCGATCAAAAGCGCATGACAGCTCACTTCGCCGCCGTTGAGCAGGTGAACCACACGATACTGATCGCGGACGGACAACGAATGCACTTCGACCGGAGTGAGCATCTCGACCCCGAATCGTCTGGCCTGAGTCACTGCACGGCTGGTCAAGTCTCCGCCTGTGATACCGTTGGGAAAGCCCAGGTAATTTTCTATTCGCGAGCTGGTACCGGCCTGTCCGCCCGGCGCCTCTCGCTCGATAAGCAGAGTTTTGAGTCCTTCGCTGCCGCCGTATACCGCCGCAGCCAGGCCGGCTGGACCGGCACCGATGATAATGAGGTCATAAAAGCTTATCTCCGGCCGGGTGCGCAGCCCAAGCCGCTCCGCTATATCGATCGTTGTCGGCTGCGAGAGCTTTTCTTGGTCTTCAAAGATGACCAGCGGAAGACACGGCGCTTCTCGACCGAGCTCTTCGATGAGTGTCATCATCTCTGGATCGGCAACCTTGCCTTCGACATCGATCCACTGATAAGGAACCTGGTTTCTTGCCAGAAAGTCTTTCGTGGAGTGCGCTATAGGATCCCATCGGTGCCCAATCACACGGATACCCCGATACGGCTTGGCTGAGTCCGAAGCGGAAGGCACCGGTTCCGACCAATCAAGAATGACATCCTCGAGCGCAGGAAACATCCGCTCCTCCGGCGGGTCCCACGGCTTGGTCAGATAGTAACTGACATGGGCTTCGTTAATTGCGCTGATTGCGGCATCCGTGTCGGCATAGGCGGTCAAAAGCACCGATTTAGCGTCGGGAAAGATCGGTTTGGCTGCTTTGAGAAAGTCGACGCCGGACATGTGCGGCATGCGCTGATCCACCAAGAAGAGAACAATGGACTCGCCGCGTTTCTTTAGTTGGTCCAGCGCTTCCAGCGCATCTTCGCCGGATTCCGCGGTCAGTATTTTGAAACGGTCAGCGAAATGACCTCTGAGATCTCTTTTCACCGATGCCAGGACGCTGGCGTCGTCATCGATTGCGATTATATAGGGTTTAGCCATGATGCCCCCACGTAGGTCGAGAACTCCGGAATATTTATTGTGTCCTTCTAGCAACAACCGCTGCGAAGCATCTAAAGTTCACGATGTCGATCTTACTCGGCGCCGGGCATATAGAGAGTACAGATATCGGAGTCGACCCCGCCCGCCGAACAGCCGTTACCAACGGTAGTTCCTCCGGCTGCATCTGCAGACGCGGCGATTGATGCCGGCGGAGAGATTACAACCACCTGGATTGCACCCGCCGACGGAAAGTTCTTCTGAAAGAACGACGGTGGATAGACATGCAGGGTATCGACCGCGGACTTTTTGTACTCTTCATAGCCCGTCACAGACCCGTCGTCGGCAGATTGGTTCATCGTCACCGTATGGCTGGATGACGTCCACGTAAAGTCGTAATTTCCTGCGGCAGTCTCAACTGCCGTCTCCTGGCCGCGGTTGGAGTCGGAGAGGACGGAGACGCTATGGACATCGGCTGTGGAAAGGGAGAGCCCGCCGACTATCGCTGCGGCCGAGCCGCCGGAAAAGTGACCGGTCACTTCGTTGTCGACCGACTGGGACGACACCTCGTGCAGTACGAAAAGCCCGGGTTCGCTTCCCGGCTGGTTCGGCATCCAAACCGCGGTCCATTGACCTGAGCAGGAGGCGTTGGAATTTTCAGCCTTGTAGGTCGGTTGAGGGCCGTACACTCCGGCGCCGACGGTAATCGTCATCCCGTTGTTGACACCGAAGGCGTGGTAGGTCGCACCGTCAACCTGACCCGAAGACTTGCCAGTTGACGTGTCGCTGATCAGCC
>PLAD01000090.1 GCA_003134215.1 Armatimonadota bacterium | reverse complement strand
GTAGCCGGGACGAGAGTACGGCATGGTCTCGCCGTGATTGAATATTACGCCCCGGGTAGCAGCGCGAGCGTGAGACAGCCAGCAAACCAGCACGATGCGTCGCCACGTGTATGTTGTCGTCGCGCCGTTTCCGAGGGTCTGGGTGGCGAGCCGGTTGTTGTTCGTAAGTTTAGGGTCTGTGAAAGTAAATGGTAGTTTAAAGTGCAGCGACACAAAATGTCGCTTCGATCTTACTGAGGAACGGAGGAAGCGGTTAACTCTCAAACAGAGGCGCGATTTCTGATTCGAGATCTCTCCGCTGCGTCAGGGCTTAGACCCTTTCTCCGGTCGAGACTACATTTTTATCTACCTTGCCTAATATTTTACACTCCTTGAGACTCAACAAGCGCCACTCATATTGAACTTGTTTTGCCGGTTTTGTGAAAAGATTTTGAGTATAAGAGTATAGGAGCATTTAGCATTGACACGAGATTGGCCGGAAAATCGTCATCAGCCGACTGTATCGCATTCGTCGATTGCGAAGTTTAGTTCGTGCGATCGGGCGTATGCGCTTCAGTACCATCACAATATCATTCCGGATGTCGCGACACGGATGGAGCATAAACGGGAAGCGCGACTGCTGCCGTTGAACTGCTTTCCCGGCAGCGTTTTTCACGAGACAATCCAGACAGCGCTGCTCGCCTATCAAGCCACTGGTGTCTTTCCGCCGGATTTGATTGC
Organism: Armatimonadota bacterium; assembly: GCA_003134215.1. Classification (GTDB taxonomy): domain Bacteria; phylum Armatimonadota; class Armatimonadia; order Armatimonadales; family Capsulimonadaceae; genus BOG-944. Next base: position 7,653 of record PLAD01000090.1, on the reverse strand, counting down.
AATTGCAAGGCGCGTCGCCGGCGAATATATAGAGTTCAGCAAACAGTGGGTGGCGGACGTAATGGCGCATCCGGTTCTTGGCGGATTTCACAAATATTGGATCGACCACGAGTTTGCACAGCCAATCGAAGCGTACTACTATGACGGTGATTTTCAGCCGGGGTACCGCGCGCAGATCAAGGCAAAGCTGGAGCGTTGGTTTGGTAGGTATACGACGCTGCTGCCTTCGCTTCCCTTTTCTTCGGTAGACAGAAGTTTTTGGGTGTTTCCAAAACAGGTGAGCAAAAAGGCGCCCTGGTTCGTGCACAAAGACGAGTTCGCGGTGTATGCCAATTTCGACTTCCTGACCCTTCAAGAAAACAAAGTAACAATCTACGACTGGAAAACTGGACGACGAGAAAAAGGCGAACATTCGGTAGCCGAGCAGTTGACCACCTACGCAGCCTATGCAATCTCAAAATGGGGAGTAAAACCCGAGCAGATAGAACTTTATTCAGTTTGGGTCGATGACGGCAGCGTGCAGAAGGTCGAATGCGACCAGGCGGAAATAGAACGAGCGGAGCGCCGCTGGTCGGCAGTCCAGCTCGACTGGTCAGAAAGACTCAAACAGGTCAACGGAAGGGCCGAAAAGCTCTACGAGCTGTTCCCGATGACCCAGAACTCCGTCACCTGTACACGATGTCCATTCCGCTCCTGCCCCGGCCGATCCAGGATGCCCTCCGGGTTGGTTTCAGCGAACGAAATGGAGTTCGAAGACGCATGAGATTGACGCAATATTAAGCGGCAGTTAGAATCGTCTAATAGCCTTAAATATTGCCAATTCTCAACAGAAGTTCTGGTACTCTTGCACCATATTAGGAGTTCGACGGGGTCGTTTTTTGCGTATTCTTTACATTGAGGATGAAATAAAAATGGCGCGATTCGTCCAGCAGGCACTTGACGAAGAAGGGCATTTGACAGACATCGCGGTCGATGGCGCCAGCGGCTTTGCCATGGCGCGATCCCAGCAGTATCAGCTTGTCATAGTCGACACCCTGCTGCCGAAGCTCTCTGGACTTGAAGTATGCCGGCAACTGCGAGGTGAGGGACATACTGTGCCAATACTTATGCTGACGGCGCTAGACTCCGTAGATAGTACAGTCGCCGGATTGGATTCCGGAGCGGACGATTACCTCACAAAACCGTTCGCGCTTGAAGAGCTGCTTGCCAGGGTTCGCGCATTACTTCGGCGTCGCATGGACCGCTCTTCTGTACTGACTGTCGATGACCTTACGCTTGATATTGTCACTCGCGAAGCACGCAGGTCGAACAAACTGATTCAACTGAGTGCACGAGAGTTCAGCCTTCTTGAATACCTCATGCGAAACGCAGGCAGGCCGCTCAGCCGTGCAGCAATTACTGAAAACGTTTGGGGCCTGGACTTTGACCCGGAAACAAACGTGGTGGATGTCTATATTAACTATCTACGAACCAAAATCGATGCCAACCGTCAGAAGAAATTGATTCGAACAGTACGCGGCATAGGATATATGATTGGCTGAGTATCGGAGTCGATGATTTTGCTACCAAAGCCATTTCGATCTTGGTCCATTCGATGGCGCCTAACAGCATGGTATGCGCTCAGTACGCTCATGGTACTGAGCGCTGCCGGGACTTTGGCCTACTATGCTTTCCGCGCGACGCTGGTAAGCGAGACCGACCGCTCGCTGACTATTGCGGGAATGGGCGTCATCAATCAGGTCGCAGGTCCGGAACTTCTTCAGCGCGGGGGAAGGTTTCTCAAGCCGCCGATCTCTACGCACAATCTGCTGTCGAGCTTAGCTCAACAAATGAACGACGATGCCTACGACCCTCTCGGCGATCCTATCTACATTCGCCTGTTCGCGACAAACCCGCAAGTTATGTTGCTGACCTCGCACAATTTAACCCGGCACGACCTGGTACAAAAAATATTGAGTCCTCATGTTAGCCTCTCTCCATCGGCAACGGTTAGCGGGTACTTTGCCGAGCGCTCCGATTTTAGTCCCCTGAGGGTCGTTAATATCCGATTTCCCCGTCGACCTTACATCCTCCAATTAGCGACACCGTGGATGCGAAACAAGGAAACGTTGGACGCGATGGTGGACATAATTATCAGCACCATCGGATTCGGTTTCGCTTTGTCCGCGTTAGGCGGCTGGATTCTGGTTGGCCGCACATTGCGTCCAATTACTGAAATCGTATCGGAAGCATCCAAGATGAGCGGCAACCGCCTTGAGCCGGCATTTGTTGCGGCTCGGACTATGGCCGATGATGAAATCGGACACCTGGTTACGGCATTGAACGGGATGATGAGCAGGGTGCAGCAAGCGCTGCAAAGCCAGCGTCAGTTTACCGCCGATGCCTCGCACGATTTGCGTACCCCGCTCGCAATATTGAGAGGTGAAATGGAGCTCGCCCTGGCAAGGGAGCGAACAGGTGACGAATACAGAGGCGTTTTGATTAGCGGATTGGAAGAGATTGCCCGCTTAACTCGAATTGTCAACGACCTTCGCGAACTAGCGCTTGCAGATTCTGGACAGAGTAAGTCGCCAAAGAAAGCTGTAATAGAGATCTTACCTATTGTCGAAAACGTGGTTTACAGCCGACGGCATTATGCGATCGGCAAGAATGTCGACTTGACCATGACGGCGCCAAGTGCTAACGAGAGAATCCATATCGACGCCGATGCGCTCGCAATAGAGCGGGCCGTCTTGAATTTAGTAGATAACGCGATCGATTACAATTGTCCTGAAGGAAAAGTGCACGTCACTTTAGCCAAAGACGGCTGTAATGCAGTGATCTGTGTCAGTGATACCGGAAAGGGAATCAACAATTCGGATCTGGATTATATCTTCGATCGATTTTATCGAGGCGACAAATCACGAACTGTCGGTATCGGAAATACCGGCAGTAACTCCGGTCTCGGTCTCGCCATCGTCAAAGCAACCGTCTTGGCCCACGGAGGAACAGTCTCGGTGCGAAGTGAAGTCGGAGCGGGATCTCAATTCTCAATAACACTACCGATAACCCAGGCTTTTGTAACGGAAAGCCCAGCTGTATCTGCCTGAAGGACAATGCAATATCGTCACAGCAGCCGGCTAATGATTTAGTGCACTATGATGCTGTTGCTGTACACATCCTGCACCGCTTGAGCGCACGTTTCCGTCTGACTGGTCAGCGGGTACAAGTTTGACTTACCTTTCGGATTCGACACTTCGGCGTAATTTGCGTGATAGAGACCAAGTTTGTAATCGGAGCACCAGTAGTAGGCGTCATTTTCATTTTGCGGAATTGCGAGTGAGTTGTTGTTCGCGGACCAGTTACCTGCAGCAGTGTAGTTAGCTACAACCATCCGGATCGCCTGAACGTGGCCGTCGACAAAGCAGAAGTTCTCCAAGCCACCGTGACGGAGTTTTGATGTACTGTACAGCGTGCTGCCGCCAGGGGTTGCCCAGGCAACCTCATTATCACACGATGCCGAGCCGTCTTCCTTTGTGTCAATGTCGCCGAATGCGATCATCGTGGCTTCGGAATACAGCTTGGAGACATTGATTCCGGCACGAATTACGGGACCGTTTGACATTGGCTGCGGAGGATTGGGCAAATCACCGTTGACGCTTGAATAGCTGGGAGTGAGCAGGCCGTAACCGCCGTCGCTTACCCAGCCGTCGTTATAGCCGTATCCGACACATCTTCCAGTAGGATTGAGATCGTCGAAACAGTCGTACGGATCGTTTCCCCCGACGGCTTTGTTTTGTTGATTTGCTACGGAGCAGTCGCCAACTCCAGCCGTCTTGCAAGTAGACGGATCGAACGAGTCGGTGCGGTCCGGACACATCAGGACGTTCCAATTTTCGATGTAAGGAAAGATCGTGTAGTACCACGGTGAATAAATCTGTGGGTTCTGATCCAGCACCTGACTGATCGGCACATAGTTGCACTTATTGACAGCCGGAGTGGTTTCGTCGTAATCCTGAACATACTCCATGTAAGCCACACCGATCTGATGGCAGTTGGACGAACACTGGGACCGTCGTGCGTTTTCCCTTGCTGCGGAAAAAACAGGGAACAATAGCGCTGCTAGCGAAATCACTATTGCGATCACGACAAGTAATTCAAGAATAGTGAACCCTCTCGCGCCGCAACAAATTGACTTAATCGTTTTCATCCAGCAACCTGTATTTCCCGCTTACAAAGACAGTAACTCCTCTTACAAGCCAAGTATATTACATCAATGTTAAGCCTCACGTTAACGGTACATTAGAAGCTTCTAATAAAACATTTCGTTGACAAAAAAGAGTCGGCGCCTCCACTAGAGCAGGGGCGCCGACTATTGTTGGGTCTAGTCTGTTAAGGCGCCACTGTCGTCTGCGCATACAACTCGGTCACCAGTTGCCCACAGGTTTCTGTCCCGCTGTCCATCGGGTAGCTGGTACCGTCGGTTGCGTTAACGGCTGCACTCGGAGTGTACTGGTTCGTGTTGTAATCACGGCACCAATCGTACGCATTATTTGAGTTGACCGGCATCAGGATTGTCTGCGGGCAGGTGAAGCCGCCGCCGCTCGGTGTCCACGTATACTCCGCCATTTGAATGAAGTGGGCATGGCCGTCAACAAAGCAGTAGTTCAGCATGCCGCGATGCCTCAGCTTTGCCGTACTCCAAACAGTGGTTTTATTACCTGGCAGAGCATATTGGGTTGCCGCATCGAAAGCACAGGAAGAATCTTTTTTCGTTTGGCTTTCCCCAAATGCGACCATGTTCGCTTCGCTTGAGATCGACGAAATATTTACGCCTTCCCGAAGTACTTTTCCCGCGGGGTCGTTCTGCTGGCCTTGAACAAGGGCATAGCCATGGTCGGTCACGATTCCGTCGTCATAGCCGTATCCGGTGCAGACATTGGTTGGATTGAGATTATCGTCGCAATCGTAAGGATCATTTCCGGTTTTCGACGTGCCGTCGGTTGAATACGTCGCCGGAGTAGTCCATGCGTCAGTCCGATCCGGGCAGTCCCAAATCTGCCAACTTTTCAAGTAGGGATACATTACACCGTAGACATTCAAATAGGTCGAAGTGCTCGTCTGGTCGACACAGATAGAGTTGCCGGCGCACACAATAGGTGTTTTGTCGACAGTCGGCGTCATCTCATCATAGTCTTGTGTGTACTGACAGTAGGCCAGCCCTATCTGCTTCAAGTTGCTCAAACAGGCAGTGCGACGAGCATTTTCCCGAGCCTGAGCAAACACGGGAAAAAGCATAGCTGCAAGAATGCTGATTATCGCTATAACTACGAGTAGTTCAATCAGTGTAAAAGCGTCGCTTCGCGTTTTCACTGGGTAATTTGTTTTCATCTATTTGTCCTTCACTAATTAGCTGCAGAGTATGAAGCAGTGACAGACTCAATATACCGGCGTAATATTAAGCGACCGGTTAAGCGCGGATTAGAATATTCTAACGGTAGTTTTCAGCCCACTAAATCGCTGTCTGCTGCAATCAATGGGTTCAATCGATAATCCCGCCGCTTCCGGTTTCACTCACGGAGACAACCCCATTAATTGCCTCTACCCTGGTTATTAATTCCGTGATTGAATCTCGACCGATCAGCTCAAAGCTGATCGTGACGACCTTCTCTGCCGGAGCTTCACCAGGGTGCAACTCCGAACTGTCCTGTTTGAGCAACAGGCGGATGTCATCGCTCTCATCCACGGCTGCGTCGCCGAAATGGGGCCGACGATCTACCGTAAGACGATTTATTGAGAAGTCGAAATGAGTACATTCGGTCATTACTTCCCGCAGGACACCACGACCGTCCTCGTAGGAAACCTGCAGGCGGCGCGGCGACCAACGGGAAGTGGGAAGGGCATTTACAACGGAAGGAAAAACTAGTACCACAATGAAGTTGCCGGCAGTAACTACAAGTGCGAGTATCGGTAAGCCCGCCCCGCAGGCCATACCGATCGCCGCGGTGATCCAGACACTTGCCGCGGTGGTCAATCCACGTACCATGTCGCCCCGTACAAAAATAAGACCGCCGCCAATAAAGCCGATGCCGGTGACGATTTGCGCAGCGACGCGCGATGGGTCAAGCTCGACTCGACTCGGCGAAAGAACATCGTTGAACCCAAACTTGGAAACTAGCATTATCAATGCAGCCCCAAATCCGACCAGCGTGTATGTCCGCAGGCCAGCGCTCTTTTGGCGGATCTCGCGCTCCAATCCAATAAGTCCTGAGAGAACAAACGCCAGGGCCAATTCACCGACCTGCAGCCAACCTTGTCCTACTAGCTCACCCATACTTTATTACTTTGCCGGACAAACACATCCCTAAGCGCCTCCAGTAAACCCTCGGCTCTTACAAATAACGAGAGTACATTATGCTCCGTATGCCTGCCCGGTCAAACGAACGCCGGACATTAACACGAAACCGGCCAAAATATTTCCTATGTGAATAATGGACAATCATTGACTTAACGTGTTTTCGGATGCATACTTAGTTGTGAACGGTTCGCCAGAAGGCCGTGCTTTCAAACTGGCAAGGACACCATCAATCTGTGAGACTCACAAGTAAAAGTCAGTACGGCCTGCTTGTTTTGGCGGAGCTTGTCCGAAGCTATACACCAACCGGGGCAGCTTACAAGCAGTTAAGCGAGCTGTCGGAGCTGATCAACACATCCCCAAAGTATCTTGAACAGATCCTTCTCCCTCTCACTCATGCCGGTGTCGTGGAGAGCAAACGAGGTGCGAACGGCGGCTATCGTTTACGTATACCCCCGGACAAAGTAAGTTTGGCTGAGGTTCTTAGATATCTTGACGGACGTATAATGCCGATTCCGCGATGGGTGGAGGACGCAAAGGAATCGGAACGGGCTGGCAACCTGAGCGCATTCGGCGATGTCATCTACCAAATTCGCGACTCTGTTCGATCAATTCTCGAGGAGACAAAGCTCAACGTCCTGGCGGGAAATGGCGATTCCGCCGCAGAACCTGGCCGCATTCGAGAAGAGATTGAGACGCTAAACTACTATATCTGACGTCCAATTCTCATTCTCACGCTTAGGCGTCTCGGTCGCCCGACAATCGTGCATCGAACAAACATCGGCGGTTGCCGGCTGCGCCGCCGTCATGACGGCGCAGGTGCAGCGATCGTGTGTCGGAGGAGGTCTTCCATCGAACCGTTGAAGACATCGATATCGAGTGGATTCGGTGCACCGTCGATCTGCCCCGACTCCGAGCTTTGCCAGAAGGCCCAGACGATCGACGGATCTGGTGCGGCGCCGTAACGGGCGATCCAGAGAGTGTAGTCGTCGCCCGGGAATGTCGTATCTAAGTACGATTGATAGAACGACTCGCCAGAATATATTATCGGGTATTGTCCCGTTTGCTGTTTAATATACTGCGCGGCCGATAGTGCGGCCGCAGCCACGCCATCAAAATAAGTCTCGACATCGAGAGTCAAAACCAGTTCGCCCGGTTTCGGCGCTGCGATCCCCAGGAAAAACTGCGCTTGAGCGATCGGATCGTCGGAAGTGAAAAAGTGGTAGGCGCCGAACAACAGGCCCACCTCGTGCGCCCGCGCACGATTGTTCGTAAACATCGGGTCCGGCCCGTTGATGCCTTGTGACGCTTTGGCGATC
>PLAD01000010.1 GCA_003134215.1 Armatimonadota bacterium | reverse complement strand
CTTGCCCTTGCCGTCGGCCTTGAGGCGCTCTTTGCTGATGCCAAAGCTATCGGACAGATACTGCTTGACCGCCTCGGCGCGCCGCCAGGATAGCGTCATGTTGTAGTCGTCCGGTCCCATGGCGTCGGTATGGCCTTCTAGCACAACCGCCCCGTCCCTGACCTTCCGGCTCATGACATCACCAAACTGATCCAAGTCGCGTTTGCCCTGATCGGTCACCTTGTCGGAATCGAACTCGAACTGAATATGGCTTGGAATCCGGGCATCTCCGCTTCCCGAAGCCTTGGATTGCCGTGCGTTATTGATCGTGAACTCGATTCCCCGCGTCGTGTACTCGGTGCCGCCGGGTGGCGTCGTGACCAGATATTTGTAGCGACGAGCGGCAATCTTGGTGCCGCTTGCTTGGATATCCGAAATCTGCCGGATGAATGCGGTCGCACTGGGCAGGTCGTCGCCGACAGCCCGTGTATTCTCGCCCTGCGCAAACAGAGGCTCGAGCGGCGCGCTCGAGAAAAAAACGACCACGAGTTCAGTCCCCAGCGGCGGCTTGATGTTGTACGAAATCTCGCCTTGGCTGCTTGCAGGGCTCTTGAGATCGCGCGTGAGCGTCATGTCACCATGACTCGAGACACGCAAATAGCAGACGTATCCCGGGAGGGAGGCCTCGTAACGTAGGGCTAGAGGACTGTCGATGTTGACCTCGCCCTCCGACGTGGGTCCTTCTATGTCGAGCGACATAAACGCGTCTTTCCAGTTGCTGGCTACCGCCGAGAGCGTGTCGGTTACGTTCACGGGGTCGCCCGCGCACGCCGCCTGCGAACAGGCCAGGTGGAAAGCCGCAGCCATCCCTAACGCAGTCAATCGCATTTCCATGTGTCCTCCTTCCTCTTCGACAAATTTAGCATTGCGGCGCGAATCTTTCGCATACATGAGTAGGGGCGAATGGGTGATTGCCCATTGGACGTTCGTGAGTCCCGTCAGAATGCGATGGATGCAAAACATGACATATTATCGCGGCGCCGCAATTCATCTCGCCATCCCTGGTAACGGAGGGAGCCGTGATGCCGGCGGACTACAAATACGTCTTGACTGTGTAGGAGCAGGGTGTCAAGGTAAAAAAAACGGGGTCGCAAGAGTTTCGCGTCCACGAAAAAATGGGGCGAATTCAATCGTGCGCCGCAAGGCTCAAGCACTGAGATATTGGGTGGATAAGGGCCCACCCGTGATGTCATTGCGACCGCGGAAATCGCTGCCGTTGTCCACGCCCGGAGCGCACCTGTTCCGATGCTTGCTCGTGGCTTTTGTTCTGAGCCCGTTATCGACTCCTAGCGCCATCTGCGGAACCACCGCGCCGATGCAGATCAAGTCGGCGCTCATCATCGGCAACGCGCAGTATCACTACGTCCCGCCTCATCAAAACCCCATCAACGACGCTCAAGACATTTGCGAGAATCTGCGCAGCTTGGGATATCGCACGTACTGCTATACAGACGTGCGCACCCGCAGCCAATTGAAATCGATCATTCAGGATTACATCGAGACCGTAGTCCAAAACTCAGTAAGCGTGATCTTTTATGCGGGGCATGCAGTGCAGATCTCCGGGACCAATTACTTGATTCCGACGGACGCTAATATCCAGGACGGGCCATCAATCATCCGGGAGTCGGTGGGCCTGAACTTCCTGATGACGCAACTGAAGCAGACTCAGCCCTTTTTGAACATCGTGATCCTGGACGCTTGCCGAAACAATCCCCTGCATTCGACTGCGCTGCCGCAGGAACTTGCCCAGATAACGGACATACCGCATAGCACCGTGGTGATGTACGCGACGGCAGAGGACGATTTGGCGATGGATGGAAAGGGTCGGAATGGGATGTTGACCAAGCATCTTTTGATTCATCTGAAAGACGATGGCTCCATTGACGATCTGTTCAGTCAAGTGAGCCTTGGTGTCCAGTCGGATACGACTGCGCTGGGCCACACCCAAACGCCGATGCTTTCCAAAAATTTTGCGGACCAGTATTACATGGTCCGGCCTACAGACATGGAATTGATGCAGAGAGACCGGCAGCTCCAGGAGCAACGAATTCAGGATTTAGAGCTCCAAGCAGCCGCGGGCGACCGCAGTGCCATCGCGGCATGGAAAGCCGCCAAAGCCGAGAGCGAGAAGATGGCCGCGGCAATACGCATACGTGACGAAGACGCGAAGAGAGCTGAGATCAGAGCGCGCGACCTGGTCGTACCGCCTGCGAACTGAACGAATCATCAGGAACTTTGAACCCTATAGGCGCTGTTCTGCAGGATCTGAAAGATGGAATGCCATAACTCTCGAGCGCGCGCCTGGTATCTGTTTTTCCTGACAATCGTGCCGATGTCAATGACTTGCAGGGCATGGGCAGAAGAACCGCAGTTCGCGCTTGGGGCTAAGGTGTGGGCAAACGAATGGACGAGTTGGACACCGGTCGAAACAGGAACCAACACGATCCAAGTCATTCAATCCATATCCAGCAACACCCACGTCGCAGTCATTCCCCAAGCGAGCGTTCGCTTCGAAAACCTGCTGGCGACGGCCAGCTATTTCAGCGAAACCACCTACTCCTTGGGGGGAGACGTCAGCCCCACGACGGGAGGTTTGTTCGCGCTTTCCGCGTCGCGCAAGTAAATCGATGGCAACTTA
>PLAD01000101.1 GCA_003134215.1 Armatimonadota bacterium | reverse complement strand
AACAGCGAGTCGAGTCCGTCCGTTTGTGCAAACAAGTTCTGAACTGACGCCGGTGTTATGCTCCATCCTTCGCTCGGCCGGTGGCAGGTGACACACGAGCGTTGGTTTGTCCCAAGCGCTTCGAAGAATGGATTTGACTGGATCGCTTCTGCGCTGTTGTTGATCGTCGTGAACTGTCCGAAGTCATCGACGAACGTGTTTTGCGACAGTGTCGGCGACGGTATCCCCGGCGAAGTCGGTTCGTTCTGCTGTCCGTTTTGACCTGGTCCGCCTTGCTGTTCGCCGGGCCCTCCGCCCGGTTGTTGTGAGCCGGGAAAGTGCGGGCGGCCATGCGGTCTGCCCTGAGCCCCAACAAAACTTGCGCAGCCGATCATTGCCGAAAGCGCGGCTGTTGAAGCGATGACGGTGCTGAGGCGGCGGCAAAACATACGGAGGGCTCCTTGCGTCTTTGGTACAGCGTATGACCACTCTAAGCCAACAACATTAAAACTGCATTAATGCTTTTAAGGATTAAATGGCGGCGACTTTCAAGTACTTCGGTTCCCACATTGCGGAGCTGATCTGGTCGGTCGGGTCGTCGTCCACCGGCACATGGTTCAGACCTTCGGAAACCGCCGACTTGGCGGATGTCGCAGCAAACATTCCGTCACTGATTTATGATGCGCCGCTGACAATAGTGACAAGCCCGAGACCGGGAAAGAGCAATGCATTGTTCGTCCGGTAAAAGATGTGATGACGAAGAAGACGCTTCCTTGCACCTTTGCAATGATACCAAAAGTGGAGTCGGGATCGGTATGTCTGTGAGGTCAGTTCGGCGGGTTTGAGCGGCAAATTACGAGCGCGGCAGGTGATGAGTGAGTGGGATCTGCTGTTGTTCTACTGGAGGCTGAGCTTGTGCAGTGGTAGGCACTGGCGGCTCTGGGCGAAGCGGTCGATAAGGTCCGCGCGCGGGCTGCAACAGAATTGTCACTAGCATGAATAGAAAGACTATTCCAAACACGATAAAAACTCGCATAGCGCCCGTCCTCCTTTGGCGGCCTGCTATTTACGTTACCTGGGCCGGTATAAAGGCGGCGAAAAGATTGGCGAGCGAAGCATAAAGATTACGTAACGTTTTATCATTTCATCTGCCTGGATGGGGGGGCGCGTACATCCGACCGAGTGCAGCAGTAGCAGAGCGTGTTTTAAGTCCTGCTTCAGTTAACAAAAAAACGGCCCGCCTGAGCAATTAAGCTGAGGCGGGCCATTTATCAGTCGACGTTTGTTGGACGGGCTTGTAAACGTTCCTCTTTAGAGGTGGATATTGATGCCCGAACCGCCGTGATGGTGACGATGATGATGCCAGTGATGGCGCCAGTTGGTTGTTGAGTAGCTTCTGACCGGGCCTTGACCCGCCCTCATTGTATGAAACGGAGCAGCGGACGCCGGCGTCATAGCGGTCAGTGCAGTGAACAAGACGAGCGTTAAAACGCTAAGAAAAGCGACTTTTAGGGTCTTCATCGAATATCCCTTTCTGAGGAAATAGTTGCTGATAAGACGTTTTGTACCCATAAATTGTTCCCGATCAAACTAACAGTCAGGGAGACGTTAAGTTACGATATTTTCCGCCAAAAACCGAAGCAGCTCCGCCATGTTGGCAAGGTCGTTAAGATCCATAGCTTCGGTAGAAGAATGAGGCAGTTTCTCCGGCGCTCCGACGAATACCCAATCGATCGGATGCCCCCCTGATTCGATATGTGCTCCGTCCGAGCCACCGGCGCTTTCTATCTCCGTCTGATAGGCAATTTGACTGCGTGCCGCCATTTCCACTACACGCTCGACCAGGCGTTGATTGGGCACGGAACTGTCTCTCAACGAGATTGCCGGACCTTTTCCGATGTGAACATAATCCGTGTCCCAGGTGATATCGCAGATTAGCGCAGTTGAAATCCTCCAATTTTCACTCAAGTGCCTTGCGCAGACGCGCGCACCGAATCCGGATAGTTCTTCACCTGATGTGAACGCAACTGCGACATTACTGCAGCGCTCCAGAACCGTCACCGCAGCCCAAATACCGGCGCGATTATCAAGATAGGGTGTGGTTACGATAGGACCGTCGACTACAAGTCTGTGAGCATAGACCAATCGCTCACCGGGTATAGCTCCGTCATATTCTTTCAGCGTCGTCTTGCGCCTGGACTCCACGTTCATTTCAAAGACTCGTTCAGGGTTTCCGACTATTTGCAGACGATCGACGGCGCGAGGGTGGGGTGAGCCGATGGGAATGAGTGCGCCGTTGCGCCCCAGGGTGAATCCTGTCGTGTCGATATGCGCGAACAATGCAACTTTAGGTGTCCCGCGTACGGCAACGAGTGACTGACCAACCCGAAAAATGTTTGCTGACGGAATGTTGTTCTTGATGAAGTCACGCAGAAACTCCGACATACACCACTCGTCGCCGGAGGGGCTATCGATTTTGAGCAGATCACTTAACAGAGAAAACGCGTTCGGAAGGCTGTTCGATGTCATGCTTTAGAACTTTTTCCTGGTAACGGCGCGGAATCGATCGGCGCCTTTCACAACGTGGCTGTCCCTTAATTTTCTCAATCACCTTTGATCAGCACAAGCGCATCGCGTTCGCCCAGAGTGAGACTTACGTTTTCTCCTGTCGTTACGTGCTTCGCATAAAGGGAAGCATCCGTAAGGATCATGTCGTTGCCGCGCCACTGAAAGGGCTCCGTAACTACTTCTTTGAATGAACTGTCAAGCAGCCATTTCGGTTGAGCTGCGGCTTTTGTGCATATGACATAGACAGTCAGGGGTTTCGCGGCGACGAAGCTGACAACGGTGTTTTGTCCCGGCTTCGTGACGCGCCGTAAAGCTAGCCATCGCGCTCCTGAAATTTGAGACTGAATCGTATCCAGCGAATTGTCGGCTGGTGAATCAAAATCGTCGTAAACCGGCCACTGGGTTTGAACCGGAATATCGATGTAATACGCTGGGTTTGCCTGGTTGGAGCTGACCAGGTTGGATATTGCTTGGTGTAGTGATTTAAGCTCCGGAACGGCTCCCGAGCCGTAGTAGTAGATAACCGCGGAGTCGCTGTGCCCGTGACTGTCGCTTGCTCTCACGATGTTCTTGCCGGTGGCCAGGACGACAGGCCAGTAAAAGACATTGTCGACTTCGGTACTGTCGGCAGTGCTGTTATTGGTGTCGTTCTGAACGTATGATCCGTTGCCCAAAGTTGACACTTTCTTTCCGTTGAGTGATAAGGTCAAGGACTCGGCGTTACTATAAACTTTTATCCCATTGCTCACCGATCCTCGGCGAAGATAGTAAAGCTTTGACGTAATATGGATTGTCGGCACGTTTGGACGGAGGAATGAACGATAAAGGTAGTAAACATCCTTTTTGAAGCCGCCGTAGGTCTCTAAACCCTTTGTGTTCAGGCCATTGTGAAAAGGATTTGCGCTCGCCTTGTACTTGTTGTCGTTGAAGTCTCGCAGAATCCACCACGTGAACATGCCGAGTTCGCCGTCGTTGTGTTCGAAAGCATCTTCAAACTCGGCCTCGGCAACTAGCTGCTGATACTCTTCCGGTTCGTACGAGTTCACGGAGTGGCTTGCATCGAAATAGTCGGTGTGGCAACTGATGACTCCCCCAGCTCCTGTCTCAGAAATCAAGCCGGCGGGTTTGAACGCCCATCGGTCACCGCTATACCAACCGGGATAGGCGTTTATCGTCCGGCAGTCGGCGTTGTCGCATGCCATATTTGCGACGACGACCGGCCTTGTTTGGTCGAGCGCCTTGACTACCGACACCTCACGTTCGGCCGGAGCGGCATTGCCTTCGTTGCCTACCGACCAGATGATGATNNGGTTATTGAGTCGGTTGTCGGAGATGCCTGATCGTCATGTGAGTGCCCGTTTTCCGACCAACAGAATAATCCGCGTTCGTCGCATAGGTCATATTCGAGCTGGGCGCGCGGATAGTGGGAGAAACGGACGAAGTTCGCGCCAAGATCCTTCAGCGAATCGATGTTGGCGGCCAAGTCCGAGGCATCGAACGCGGACTGACGGTTTTCAACCTCCTGGTGAAGATCGCAGCCATAGAGCGTATACGGCTGACCGTTCACTTTTAAAAGCCCGTTTTTTAAGTCCCAGGTCAACTCGTGAAAGCCCAGCGGCTGCGTTACCGAGTCGGTCACGGTGCTGCCGTCCATCAAATCGACTCGGACGTGGTAAAGGTTCGGCGTTTCCGGCGTCCAAAGCAACGGATTAATGACCGTGCCTGACAGCTGAACATTGGTTCCTTGTCTGCTAAACACATCGCAATGGGCAGTTAACTCTTCTACGAAATTGCCTGCCGGATCAGTGATCGTCACTCGAACATCAGCCGGTATATCGGTATCCGATGTGTTTCGTAGAAGGACTTTAATGCCAACAGTAGCCGTTGTCGGCGATGTCAAATTCGGTGTAATGAATACGCCCGGAGATGCATAGTACGTCGGGTCGATCTGCAAGTCATTCGTGGTCATGAGCCAAACATTACGATAGAGTCCGCCCCACACCGTATAAAGAACGTTGGCGCTCGGCAGGCAGTCGGTTGTGCTTTGGGGCCGATCATCGACATTAACCGCGAGCTCATTGTCCGATCCTACGTGGACCGCACTGGTTATATCAAAGATGAACCGTGTATACGCCCCACGGTGTTCGCCTAGGTATGTTCCATTGACATAAACATCGGCGATCGCGGCAGCGCCTTCGAAAACCAAATAGAGATGCCTGTGAGTTTGAGCCGCGCTGATAGTAAACTGCCGTCGGTACCAGCCTTGCTCCGTTTTCATGTCTGTACGGGACTGAAAAACATGCGGTACTGCAACATTCGACCAGGCCGCTGCATTATAACTGCTCGAGCCGATCGCCGGAAGCAAAGTTTGACCATCATCGCCGGTGAATTGCCATTCGTCGCCGGACAGCAGAACGTATTGTCTTGGAGAAGAGGAATTCTGAGAGGCTAAGGTATCCGCTCTCGCACGCTGGCTTGACACGCCGCCGATAATGACAGCGATGAGAACAGTAGTAGTAAAAGTAAAGATAGCGTAGAATAAGCCGATAAGCGATAGTTGGCGCTCTCGCGATGTGAAAAGTTTCATCGATCATCCATGTCGCAGTATAGACTTATTATCGCATTTGACGTCTAGAAATCAATTGCTTTAGCACAGCGATAGTATCACCAACGGTCGCCGACGGCGCTTCTGGTACTGCGATCTTTGTCGACAAAGGTACATTCTGTCGTCATTTTTGGTTGATAGGCAGGATTTCGCATTGTAGTAGTCGAATTCTTCTCTATGTCATCCTATACTAAACTAGGCCTTGCTTAGATTTCCTATGACAGCAAAAGACATACAAACGCGTGCCCGATCTTCGGCCATTGTTAATAAGACTGCGATGCAGCGGATCGAATTCATGTTTCTCACCATTGTGCTGCTGGCTGTATGCCTGTTCGGCGCGGCAGGTTGTGCACATGAACCAACAACTGCTGATCTCCAGAAAGTTTATAGCGATACTTCGCTTACCCCTGAGCAGCGTGAAGCCAAAATTGACGCGATGACTCCGGATCCTGTTGTTCTTCAATACGAACAGATGATTCCATACGTTGCAATAGGCATCGTCCTATTGATTATTGGCGTTGTGCTGAAGAAGAAGACGGATGCCTCTTCACTTGCGGCTGCAGGTTCGACACCCGGAGGCGGGCGCGCAGCGCCGAAGCCGAGCCAGACTGCACCGAAACCCGCGCAGAAGCAAGCAGCAAAGACCCCGTCTAAGCCCGTTCCGGCTGCATCCAAGCCAACGCAGAAACCAAAACGCGGCGACAAGTCGAAAGCGGCTCCTGCTGGACCCCCTCCGGGTTATGCGGCCAGGATACAGGAGCAGGTCAAACAGGAACAAAAGCTGCCGGAAACCCAGCAGGAAATCGATGCAATCCCGGAATCAGAACGCGCTGCTTCGTATTTTTCGTCCAGGCCGCTTCCGGTCAGTGCATTACAGCAGATTGAAGTTCTTGTAGGGCATGAGCCGAAGACCGTCTACGCCACGGCGCAGGAAGCCGATGCCATTCGAGCAGGATCGGTACCGCGCGTGCGAGCCTTCACAGTCAGCGGTCGAACCATCCCTTGGTACGAGTGGGAGCTTTATTCTCCCTACACTCATTACAGCATTTTGAGCTCACGAGATTGGACCGGACTGAGCAATGGAGTAGTAGCCTGCTGGCTGAAAGCTGAGAACTGCAACCCAAGCCTCTGGGGATATATTCCGAGTGAGGAACCCGATGACAATGTGGCGTTGGCTGATTACGCGGTCGGAATTGAAGGTTTTGACGACGAACCTGCCGCAATTGAGGCGACCCCGGCGGATCACCCAGAAGACGAGTAGGCCATTGGCATAAAGTCGGAAGGGACTACGGAGCAGCCGCCGCTCAACCTAAAGACATACTTTCGATCTATCCGATCACGATCTGCGCTTTGACCGATGTCGGCGGCATTGAAACCGCAAAGTTAAAAGCGTTGATACTATCCTCAAAGTTAAACGTGTCAGTGATCAACGGCTTAACATCGATTTTACCGCTCCCCATGAGTGCCAGCGCGCGCGGGTATACGTGGGCATATCTGAAGACATGTTCGACGGCTGCCTCTTTAATCTCTGCCGCAACGACATCATAGGGAATCGGCTCGCTCGGCATGCCGACAAACACCACACGGCCGCCTGGTCGCAGAGGTTCGAAGACTTTGGCGGCCGCTGCAGAATTACCGCTGCATTCGAAGACAATATCCGCCCCCCATCCGCCTGTGGCTTTATTGGCGGTCTCCACCAAACTTTCCGTCCTCGTGTTGACCGCAGTGATCGGGCCAAGGGTCGCGCCCAGCTCCAGTTTCGGCTGCTGAACATCGGCCAGCAGTACGCGACTGCACCCACCGGCAAGCGCCGAAAGCGCCGTCACAATCCCGATCGGTCCGGCGCCGATCACCACCGCTATATCCCCCGGAGCTATCGATGCCTTCACAGCGGCATACATTCCGACAGCAAGGGGCTCAACCATTGCACCTTCCGCAAAGCTGACATTGTCGGGCAGGCGGAACGTGAAATCCTCCGGGTGGACAACTGTTGGCCTAAGAACGCCGTGGATAGGCGGGGTGGCCCAGAACCGGACATTAGGGTCAAGATTGTACTTGCCCTCTCGGGCAGCCCGACTGTTCGGGTCGGGGATACCAGGCTCCATACAGACTCGATCACCCACCTTCAACGTAGTTACGGCGGAGCCAGCCTCGATGACCGTTCCCGCAGCTTCGTGGCCAAGGATCATTGGCTCCTTGACGAGATACGGACCGATTCGTCCGTGTTTGTAATAGTGGATATCGGATCCGCAAATTCCGACCGTGTGGATTGCAATGCGAACATCTCGCGGCCCAACAATTTCCTCGAGGTGAAAGTCACGAATCGTAAGCCTATCGACTTCCTCAAGTACAAGCGCTAACATAGCTGGTCCCTCAAACTTTTACGCCTACGGCGGTTGATTTCAGTATATCCTGAATCGAACCCGTCGGCGACAAAGCTGCACGAAGACAATGATCACATCCTAACAATATCGTATATCAAAAAATTGAAGTAATTTATCACTGCTGGAGGACTTCTGAATTGCATGCTAAATTATTATAGTTCTTGTGTTTCAACGGCTTACAGCCGTAATATGAAGGTGTCTTATGCCAACAGAATTTTCAAAGATCAAAGTCGGGCTTTTTTCCATTGGCCTCAAAGCTTACTGGCCGCAGTTTCCTGGCCTGCTAGAGCGGCTTACGAGTTATGGCGCGTTCGCCTGCGAAAAAATGCGCCTCATGGGTGCAAATGTCATCGATGCTGGAATGGTGGACGATCAACCGTCGGCGCTGGCCGCAGGCGACATGTTCGCCCGGCACGATGTCGATCTGGTGGTCTGTTACGTCACCACCTACGCAACCTCAAGTCAGGTCGTTCCCGCAGTTCAGAGGCTGCAGCGGCCGGTGCTAATACTTAATCTACAGCCGACCGCGCAGATTTCCTACCTGAAGACAGGCACTGGCGAGTGGCTCGCCAACTGCCAGGCATGTTGTGTCCCCGAGATTTCGTGCGCCTTTGAAAGGTGCGGGATTCCCTTCGCAACAATTACCGGATTGTTGGGCCTGCCCAACCAGACTCTCGGTTCAATAGCGAATGAAATAACCGCTGAGCATTCTGCGGCGATCGCCGCATGGAATGAAGTCGAACGGTGGCTTGCAGCGATTTCAGTAAAAAGAACCCTCTCGCGAAGTCGGATCGGTTTTCTTGGTCATACGTATCCGGGAATGCTGGACATGTACAGCGACTTTACGCAGCAGACAGGAACCTTTGGCACTCACATTGAGGTGCTGGAAATGGACGACCTAGACGTGCGCGTCAACGCCGTCACCGCTCGGCAGATAGTTGCGAAACGTAACCAGGTCATTGAACTCTTCGATATCAGCGAAGACAGTCCGAGCGATCCACTGGCAAAAAAACCGAGCGACGAATCTCTCGAATGGGCGTGCAAGGTCGCGGTTGGTTTGGATTGCCTGGTGAACGATTTTAATCTGGATGGACTGACCTACTACCATCGCGGCGTCGGTGACAGCGTCTACGAGCGCCTGGGCGCCGGATTGATCCTCGGCTGTTCGCTGCTCACCACTAACGGAATACCCTGCAGCGGAGAAGGCGATCTTAAGAACTGTATCGCAATGAAAATTATGGACCTGCTGAAGGCAGGAGGGAGCTTTACCGAACTCTATGCCATGGACTTTACGGATAATTTCATACTCATGGGTCATGACGGTCCCTTCCACGCCGGGATTTCCGAAGGGAGGCCAATTCTTCGAGGATTAAGCCTCTACCATGGTAAAAGCGGAGCCGGGGTATCTGTTGAAGCTGAGGTGCGCAATGGACCGGTGACAATTCTCGGAATTACGCAAACGCGGGACGGCTTCATTAAACTGCTCTGCTCCGAAGGCTGGTCGCTGCCTGGCGACCGGCTGCGAATAGGTAACACCAACTCGCGGCTGCGTTTCACCGCCGCTGCTGACGATCCCTTCGATGTCGCCGACTGGATGAACGCTTGGGCTGCTGAAGGCCCGACCCACCATGTTGCTCTCGGGGTTGGGCACCAGGAAAAGTTCATTCGACGCCTCGCCTCGCTGATAGACGTTCGGTACAAAAAATTATGATCATCAAACGCCTATACTTTGCGGGACCGCTCTTTACTCAGGCAGAATGGATTTGGAACGCTACTGTTGCCGAACAACTCCGTGCTTCCGGGTTTGATGTCATTCTGCCGCAGGAAGGTTCCGTTCCCATGCTTGACGGCGCCGCACCGTTTGATCCGCAGGTTCTTTTCGAAACCAATCGCGACAGTATTCGCAGCGTCGATGCGGTCGTAGCTGTTCTCGACCAATCGGATGCGGACTCAGGAACTTGCTGGGAGTGCGGCTACGCCTACGGATTGGGCAAGCCCGTCATCGGCGTCAGAACCGATATCCGAAGCAGCGGCGACGACGGCGCGTTGAACTTAATGCTGTCAAGGTCCTGCCGAACAACCATCTCTCTTCCGCTTGCCGAACGATCCAACATAATTTGGCTGGTTCAGGCGATTGTAAAGACACTTAATACTCTGCAGTGAGACATCTGGACGCCGACCCACCTGTTCACGACCCGTCTGAGGGTCGAGATGTATTTTATCTTGACAATCATGGTCTTCCGAACTCCCACATTGTAAACGAGTCATCTTGAAATCAAAAGCCAACGTTATTTTTCAGTTCGTGGTGTTTGCATCCTTTCGGATCAGTGATTCGCGGGGTTGACGAACTTGCACTTGTAGACAGGCGTGTGTAGGTTCCGAAGAAGTCGAAGAGGAGGAGTACCACAGAAAGGCGTAAGTCGCTACTTATACCAGTGAAAGTTTGTTTGATAGCGGGAGGGGGACTTGAACCCCCGACCTACGGGTTATGAATCCGTCGCTCTTACCAGCTGAGCTACCCCGCCATGAGGTTCTTCAAATTATACCGTTCCGATCTGACTGTGTCAACGCGTGATTTGGTTCCTCAAGACTGAACGTCCAGGTCAATTTGCCGGGTAAGATAGTCTTTGTGGTTGCATTGTGAGCGTTCTGCGTAAACTAAATGACTCTCGCGCCAGCCCATACTGCGATGCACGGAATATTAATTTGAAGACTTTCTTCCTGTTCGCTGCCTTCCTGACGTCAACCTTATGTGCTGTCGCTGCGCCATCTACAACCCATCGTATGCGTACGGAGGCCGACGGGCAATCCAATACGGTGCAACTGTCTGCGGCCGATCCTGCGGCTTTGGCGGCCTTGAACCGAATGGAGTCGGCATTAAGGCCATCGGTAGGAATCGTCTACTCTGCCCACATCACCCTCTCTGGAATCTCCGCGTCCGGAGCGACCTCGCTGGACGTGTTAGCGACCGTGGAGAAACCGAATAAGGCCAGTTTTCAAGTCAGTCCAGTCGGCAACGCCTGTGAGCAGATCTATCTTGACGGTTCTCACGTCATTGTCTTCGACCCTGGCCGGCTTGCATACGATGTAGCGCCGGCTGCGACTACTCTGCAGGGAAGCATGTCGTCACTCTATCTCGCCAGCCAGGCGGTGTACAAAAAACAGCCGGATGCGGTGAACGCCCTCACATGGCTGCTGACCTTTCCGATTAGCTATGAACAAGGTCAGTTTGCACCGGGAGCGGCATCCAGCGACTCTACCGTCGACCTTACATCGAGAGCTGCCGTCTCATCCGGCAGGCCGGCTACGGTCGTTTCGGAAAACTATCACATGACCAAGTTCAAGATGATTTTGTCTATCTCTTACACCATCGATCGCCTAACTTCACTGCCGGTTGAGTTGGACGAGGACAGCATCATGGCGGATGGCACAGTTTTAACTTCGATTCATCAGCGCTTCTCCGATGTGAAGTTGCTGTCCACGCCTCAGCCTCCGTCGACCTACACTTTTTCTCCGCCTTTCGGCGCCGCGATGCTGCCGGCGCCGAACGCTGCAGCAGGGGAGACTAAATTAAATGCAAGCGCCTTGCTAAATCCGGGCAAATCTGCTCCGAACTTCACGGTTCAAGCAGCCGACGGAAACCACGTTTCACTGACTGATTATCTCGGAAAAGTAGTCGTTCTCGACTTCTGGGCAACATGGAGTGCTCCCAGTCAAATTTCCCTTACACATACCGATGCTATTGCAAGTCTCTACGCGCCGCGCGGCGTAGTATTTTTGCCAATCTGTTCCGGAGACGACCTTTCGGCATTCGACGTCTGGGTAAAGCAGCATACCGAATTGACTATGCCGTTGTACTACGATCCGGCGGGCCGGGATAAACGCGCCGGTGTCGCGCAGAAGCTGTACGGCGTAACGGATTTGCCGACACAATATGTCATTGGTAAAAGCGGTAAGGTTGTCGCCGGCATTGAAGGATACGACCAGTACGATGACCCTGGTGAGTCACGGTTGTCTCTCGCCATCGGCCAGGCGTTGGAAGGCTCGTGATACATTTGATATTCATCAAGAATTAGTTGACAAAAAAGGACACGCCTTTGAAGAAACCTGCTTGTAATCTCTCAGTATTGCTGTTGGCATCCTTTGCTCTGGGACAGCTTGGACCGGTTGCTGCCGACCCGTCGCCTGCTGTGCAGCCCACGGCGCCCGCGGCGGCTCCTGCTGCGTCTCCAACGCCGGCTCCAACTCCAGCTCCGGCGCCTGTACCGGCTCCCCCTGCCGCCGCACCGTCGACAGAGTCTATCACGACCACCATTCAGTTGCCTGCCGACAAGCATCTCGCCGCGACCGCGATACTGAGTGCTATGGAACAAAAGATGAGTGCAGCGAAAGCGATCTCCTTTGTTACCAATGTCAGTTTTTCGATCCCGACGATGCTTGGAAAACCTGCGTCCTTTACCTGCAGCGGCACAGCGGACAAATCCGGCAACTACTTTATCTCTATCATCAGGCAGGACGGCAGCCAGGAAAATGTCTACTTTGACGGACAAAAGTTCACCGTCTTCAATTCGGCGACATCTAGATACTGAG
>PLAD01000158.1 GCA_003134215.1 Armatimonadota bacterium | reverse complement strand
AGTGGCGCTGCTCCGACCTATGTAAATTTGCGGATACTCTACTTCCAGAACGGTGTACACATGGCTTCTTGATCGGGAGGGGCCGTATTACCATCGGGCAAAAGTATTTTTCCCCACACTTACTAGTAGTAAAAAAATAATTTTCCGGCTATAATAATGACTCGGGAACTATTTTGGTCAGTTATAGGTTATTCGTGTCATGGCGAGAGTTGCTAAGCAAAATGTGAGGGAGAAAATCCTGGAGGCCGCTGAGCGGCGTCTTTGGCACTACGGCATCAAGAAAACGACAATCGACGAGATTGCCGCAGATGCCGGAGTCGGCAAAGGGACGGTTTACCTCTACTTCGACAGTAAAGAAGACATTTCGCTGGCGATTTTCGTTGGGTATAAGTTGGGCGTACTTGGGGAACAAGAGAAGATTGTTGCCAGTGCCGATCTTGACACGGAAACCAAGATTCATGATTTCCTATTGTTTCCTGTGGTAACAGCACAAACGAAGTGTCAGCTCTATCCTGAAGCTGTTGAAATCATCACTGTTCTCAAGCCGCACCTCGCCGAACACTTGAGGCCATATGTGGATCGGGAGATCGGACTTTTGGAAAAGATACTGATCGAAGGAAACGAGCGCGGCGTACTTGTTGTCGAAGATCCAGCATCGACAGCTCGATCCTTGAAGCTGATGACAATGGGCTTCATGCCCCCCTTTCCATGTATCAACGATCCGATTGAAACACAGCACGAAATTCAAGCGATCGTACGTTTAACTGTGAGGGGCATGCGTTGCAATGCCTCACAAGTCGGAACTGAAGCCAAATGAATCTAATTGAATGTAGCGGCTCTGCATCGTATCCGCTCGACATAATTGAGGAAGAGACTTTGAAGAAGAGAAGGACTTTCAGTCGTTTTAATCGCTCCGGGGTGATCCCGGCGGCGCTGCTATTATCAGCCTTCCCGGCATTTATGATGCCGTCGAATGCGTTCGCTCAAGGAACATCATCGTCGTCGACCAGCGGGAACTCCGGCGGGACGGGGGCAGGCACGGGCAGTTCCGGCATGAGCACTACAGGCGGTGGTTCCGGCGGAAGTCAGGCCGGCGCCTCGACTTCGGGAGCGATGGGCGGTACCTAAGGCGATTCGTCTGCTACGAGTAGTTCGCAAACCAGTCAGACTGTGGCGCCGGGGCAGCTGCACACGGATTACTACTCATCGAACGCCAAGTCGACGACGTATAGCACATCCGGGCAATCCGGTTTGCAAGGCGGCGGGATCGCGTCGTCATCTAACAGTCAAGGGCCGAGCGTCTTCGATTTGCCCACCGCAATCCGGTCGACGTTCGCGTCAAGCAGCGATTTATCGATCGCTGAAACGAACTTGCAGCGGGACCGGGCGCTCGTCTCGGAGGCGGCGGACAGCAATCATCCACGGATCAACGCAAGCGGCAGCTACACAAGACTTGATTCAAAGATAGCAATACCATTCGGGGGAAACAATATCGTCGTCCAACCAGTCAATACGCAAGCATTGGATGCGATGGCGACGCTGCCAATCGATATCTCCGGACAGGTGCGGGCTGCCACTCAAGCGGCCCAGTTGCAGGTCATGGCCGACAGGTTCAATGTCGACCGAGTTCGCAACGCATTAATTCTTAGTTCGGAGACATCGTATTTCAACGTTCTCCGAGCGCAGCACCAAGTTCTTGTCGCTCAGAGCGCGCTGGCCGATGCGCAGACACAATATAAGACGGCGCAAACGCAGTACACTGGCGGCATCGGGCAAAAGATCGATGTGTTCCGAGCATCTACCCAGGTCGCTCAGGCGCAGCAGAGTTTACTTCAGGCCCAGAATGCGTTTTCGCTGGCGGAGAACAATTTCAACGATGTCGTTGGTCGACAGCTTAACGCGCCGGTTCAAGCGACCGACGTACCGGGAGTCACCGGAGGAACTACTGTGACTCAAAATGGCATACCGGCCGTGGGTGCGCCGGACGCCTCGGTCACGATTTACTACACTCCGGATTCTACAGAACTGAACCAGATCGACCTCAATAAGGATATAGACACTGCCCTTAAAGCTCGACCTGAGCTTCGGTCGGATATTGTCAATGTTTCGGCGGCCGCTAAGCAAATCACGATTGCGCGCGCAACCGACGAGCCTACCTTCTCGCTCAGCGCGACTGGTGACTATTATCCCGTGACTGACTTCCAAACGCCGCGACACAGCCTCGGCGTCTTCACTGCGACAATCAACATACCTATCTACGACGGCGGCATCGGGCAAGATCGAGTAAGGGCGGCGCGCGACAGTCAAAAGGACGCGGAGACTTCGTATGCGTCTGACCAAACCACTGTTCAACTGCAGGTGCGACAAGCCTATTTGAACCTCTATACAACATCTAATCAGATAGCGGCAGCCAACTCGGCTCTGCAGCAGGCAATTGCGGCAAGGCAGCTTGCTCAAGTTCGCTATGCAAACGGAGTTGGCCTCTATCTGGAAGTCACAGACGCAGAATCCGCGCTGACAAGCGCTGAAAATAGTCAGGTCAACGCAGTATACGATTACCTTATCGCTCGAGCCCAATACGAAAACGTGGTGGGAACGCCAAGCGTTAATCCGACACTTTAGTCAATCATCAATATGAGCTTACGAGCTGACAGCTTATCGACCGAGCATCGAGAAATGGAGACGGAAATGGCAGACGAATTACACGAAGAGTTAAAGGACAACCCGGTTGCGGACGGTCCCAAGCAATCACATAACGGCAATGGCAACGGCAACGGTAGTGGAAATGGCAACGGAAGCGCACGAACCGGCTCCGGTGCTGACTCTTCGGACGGCCAAACAAGCCAGTTCCACAAGCCTGGTCACATAAAAATCGCCGAAGAAAAAGAGAATAAGGACAAGCAGGAAAGCGAAGCGAAACAGCAAGACGAAAAGAAGGAAAAACAGCAGCAAACCGCCCGTAATCCGCTAGTTATCCTTGTTGCGGTCGTCGCTGCGATTCTGCTTATTGTCTGGGGTGTGAACTACTATCTATACAGCCAGTCGCATGTCAGCACCGATGACGCCTACGTTACCGGCGACTTGATCAATGTCAGCCCGATTATATCCGGTACGTTGGAGACGCTCACGGTTGAAGAAGGCGATGTCGTTAAGTCCGGCCAACTCATCGCGAAGTTGGATCAGAGCGGTCCAACTGCATCATACGAGCAGTCCCTTGCAGCTTACGATGCAGCGCAATCGCAAGTACCGCAGGCAGAGACCCAACTCAGCTATGAGACTGCGTCGGTCGAGGCCGGTATCAGTCAGGCAAAATCGGGACTCGGCGCGCAAAACGCCAAGTCGCAAGCAGCTGCTCAGCAGGTGCAGCTCAGTGCGGCAACCACCACTAACCAACTGGCGGAGGCAGAGGCCCAGGTTCAGCAGGCCCGCGCATCTGCGAAACAGTCGATCGCCCAGGCATCAGCAGCGGCTGCAACTGTCCGGGTGCAGGAGCAGGCTGTCGAAACGGCGCAGCGGGCAGCGAATGCCGCACATGCTCAGATCTTGTCCGCACAAGCAAACCAAGTTAAGGCAGACAGAGATGAGGCGCGTTATGCAAAGCTGTTGCAAGAAGACGCTGTCACTCAGCAGCAATACGACACTGCTTTGGCAACTGCCCAGAGTGCTGACGCGCAGCTGACGACAGTACAGGAGCAAGCGGCCCAGGCCGACTCGAACCTCGAACAGATGCGTCAGGCAGTTCAGGAGTCGCAAGGTCAGCTCGCTGCAGCGCAAGCTGCCGCTCAGGCGTCCGAACAGCAGGTCGTCGTATCTCAATCCGGTGCGGCCATTGCCTATGCGAATCTTTCGCAAGTGGGCGTTCAGCGGAGTAACTTATTGAACAATCAGGCTCTGTCGCAGCAGAACTCGGCTGAGTTGACCGCGGCTGAAGCAGCCATGCAAAATATTCAGCTACGAAAGCAGCAGGTGTTGACAGCAGTGGCTCAGGCAAATCAGGCAGCGGCGGCGCTCAAAGACGCTAAAGTCACGCTCGACGACACAGTAATCGCTGCACCGTCAGACGGCACGATTGTCCGTAAGGGCGCGAATGTCGGAGACTCTTTGAGCCCCGGCCAGACTATTGTCACTATGACCCGCAGCAACTATGTGTGGGTAAGCGCAAACTTTAAAGAGACACAGCTGCAGAATGTCAAACCTGGACAGTCGGCCGAGGTAGAAGTCGACGCCCTTCCCGGAGTGACCTTCAAGGGCTGGGTTAAGAGCATCAATGAGGCGAGCGGCAACGCGACGGCCCTGCTTCCGGCGGACAATGCCACCGGAAACTTCACAAAGGTTGTTCAGCGAATACCGGTCCGTATCGAGCTTAAAGCTTCGGATGGCGACGGATCGAAGTATGCCACTGCAGATCAAATCGCTCAGCTTCGCCAGGGAATGTCTGTTGAGGCCACGATCGACACCAGCAGCAAATAATCGGCGACACACGAACATTCCAATCCGTCTTGAAGTCCAACAAATGACGACGGATTGGAACGAATTAAGGAATATGTCAGTGAACCGCAACGTTTATCGTAGTTTAATTCTCGCGTCGGTAATCTGCGTCCTCGGAACATCGCAGGTCAAGGCAGATCCCAACATTTACGATTATGCCGTGCCCGCCACGGTGCACACAATAGTCGCTAAGGCACGGACGATATCGGCTAATTTCGACGAACTAAAAAAGATTAGCTCCGACTATGCGGATGGATACCGGGTTAAAGAAGCGACCTACACTTTTACGGCGCCTGACCGGCTTGAATATAAGACGCACATTGGGATAATCAGCGTCACCTATGTGTCGACCGACACTGAGCGTACCGTCTCCGGGAGTATTTTTCACACCAATTCGGATATCAGCAAAGATGTTACGAAGCGAAATACAATCGCTGCGCTTGGCCTGCTGCCTCTCGACTATCTCAATACGATGCGAATTCAGTATGTCGGAACTGACACAGTCAATGGCGTTGCAACCGAGGTGTTTCTTCTCCGGTACATCNNCAACAAAAGGAAACGATCGAGTACAAGAACCCACAGCAGGTCATGCCCGGCCTATGGATGCCGACAATCGCAGAAGCGTACACTCCGGACATGCAGCTCGGCGGAGTTGTCGGGTACGAAAATATCTCCGCGAGCTAAGCGGCGGGCAGGCTACTGATGCTCGATAGCGGCATTGTTAGCAGAGAATCGCCTCAGTAGCTCCGGCAAGACATTGGACCATCCTGTCCATTGTGTAGCGAGCAGTGCAAGCAAGGCGACCGCCTGGATCATCAAACCCATTTCATGGGCGATCCCGGCGGTCCTTTCCATGTTCTGGCAGCCCACTGACAATGCGCCGATAAAGAGCGCCGAAAGCAGCACACCGATTGGGGAGAGGCGGCCCAGCAGTGCGACAGCTATCGCCTGATAACCGTACCCAGGGAGATAGCCCTCCGGAATGAAACCAACGCGCCCAGTTAGCTCCACCCCTCCGGCAAGGCCGCAGAGCGCCCCGCTCCAGAGCATCGAAGTGATCAATACTCTGTTTACCGCGACACCGCTCAGGCGGGCCGCATCCATGTTGGCTCCGACCAGCTTCATTGCGAAGCCGGAAGGGGTCATAGCAATAAGCACGTAAACCACCCCGACCATCACTAAAGCAATAATGAACCCGACATGGAGGGGAGATGGAGCGAATAGTTTCGGAAAGAGCTGGTAGAGATACGGCAGTGTGGCGGCGGGCTGCAGCATTTCGGTCGCCGGCTGGGAATGGTCCGACCGCTCCATCGGCCCATTCACCAGGTAAGAAAGAAGTTCGACAGCTATCGAATTGAGCATGATTGTCGAAATAACTTCCGGCACGGCCCTCCACGTCTTGAGAAATGCGGCAATCGATGCCCAGGCAGCGCCGGCGGCGGCCGATGCCGCGAGAATGATGGGCATCAGTAATGGAAGTCCAAGTTTGTTGGTTAATGGACAGTTGACCGCAAGGGCTGAACAGGCAAGGCATCCGACCAGAAACTGGCCTTCTCCGCCGATATTCCACATCTGGCAGCGGAAGGCGATGGCGACACCCAGTCCTGTCAGAAGAAGCGGCGTCGATGCGACCAGGGTGTTTCCAAGTTTATAGGGGCTTCCGAACGCACCGTCCCACAGCGATGAGAGCGCGAGAGGAACATTGCCGCCGACGCCTTGAATTAGGAGTATGGAAACGATTGCAGAGAGGACAAGCGCTGCGATCACCCTGCCGATAGCGCCGGCGAAGGCGGCGGCCACGGAAAAAAAGGCGGAACTCCGACCGACCTTCGTCATAGGTGCAGCGCCGCTTCCAGGGTCCTGCCTACCACTTTACTGCCTTCGATTCGAAATACCTCGACAGGTGTGTTGGGAGATACGAATTCACCCTCCGTCATCACATCCAACCGGGTGCCGTCGAAATCGGCGATTCCCGATGGGCGCAGCACCGACAATGTAGTACCGATCGCGCCGAGATAGCTCCGAGAGTCCGCCGACGACACATAGCCTGCTGTCGCACGCTGTTTCCCGGCAACTCCGAGGACCTTCCAAATACGGCTTTTAGGCAGGTAGAAAAGGAATGAGACGAGAAAAACGGCCACCAGTGCAAGAGAAGTCGCAGCAGGGAAGAGTGCGTGCTGCTGATCTCCGCCAAGTGCGAAAAAAAGACCGACTGCCGCACAAATAGTCCCAACCAACAGCAAGAGGCCATGGGTGGGAAATACATGTGTCTCTAGTAGAATAAACGCCGCTCCGGCGAGGAAGAGGATTAAGCCAAGCCAGCCGGCAGTCCCGAGAATGATGTGCGCGACGAAAACAAGTCCTACGACCAGTCCACCGATCACTCCCGCGAGGCCCCAGCTATGCAGAGTCATCATCTCCCAAACCACCAGCGCCGTGCCGATTGCCAGCAGCAATATTGTCACCCAGGGCGTTACGATCAACAAAGAAGCCGACTCAACGAAATCAAGGTGTTCAGGAACGATCACTGCGCCAGGCAATTTCAGAAAAGTCAGTATATCCGGATAGCTGCTCGCTATATCATCGCAATATCCGTTCTCCTGCGCCTGCTGAGTGGTCATCGTCAAGATGTCGCCCTCTTTGATACCGAGCGAAGGCATGTCCACCGCGGATGTCACCCACGCCTGCGCTATTGTAGGATTGCGGTGCCGAGCCTCGGCGGTGGACCGAAACTCGGTCCGCGCCCAGGACAGAGTTTCGGGGTCGGGATCGCCGCCGCCCGCCGGGTGCGGCTGTGCAGACCCAAGAGAAGCTCCCGGCGCCATTGCAATATATTTACAGGAGAGTGTGACAAGCGAGCCGGAAGAAAGGGCTCTATTGTGGACATATCCGACTGTAATGAAGTCGCGATCGTGCGAGAGGATCGCATCTTTCATGTCGACCGCCGACTGCGCAAGGCCGCCAAAAGTATCGACGTCGAGGATAACTGCGGAGGCTCCGGTGCGGGCAGCCTCGTCAAGTTTGCCTTCCACGAAAGTTGCTTGTCCGGGCCACACAGGACCGTGTACATCGATCACATAGACTGTCGGCGCCGCAAAAGAAGGCGCGCAAAAGAGCTGAAGACTCAGCCCCAATAGTAGAAGCGCCGTCCGATATACACCGCAATACGCTTTCATGGTGAGGAGATTATACCCCCTCTACCGATTTGGGCTTTTGCACCATCAGGTATGGTCAGTCGAGCAAAAATATCCGATTGTGTCCGGTTTGAACAGTGTGTTTTATGTAAAAGAGCCTTCCTTAGAATTCCAGTTTTGTCGCTCGTCGGCTGCGCGCCGCAGAATCGTTTCGTCGACATAAGGTGTTCGCTTTACATCGTTGTCTCGAATAGTTTTGCTAAGTCTCCGGCGCCGCCCTGCGTATTTACATTTTGTGTTTCTGTTTTAGATTGGCGGCGCCTCCGACAGAAGATGCAAAACCATTCGAGCCAAAGACGCGGTTATTATTTTTAGAGATGTTACGTCATTCTGACTGAGTCAGATAAATTCCTTTTGAATCTTAAAGATGTGTTGGTTAAATTTAGATAAAAAATGTCCTGTTTTTGCTCTTTTTTTATGTTGTTTTGAGCTCAATTACGCCTTTCGCTTGCAATGGTGTAGCAGCCTGACTGATCGCGGTGTTGGCGGTGGTCGGCGGCGCGCCGGATTATCGTTTCCTCGGCATAAGGTGTTCGTTTTACATCGTCGTCTCGAATAGTTTTGCTAAGTCTCCGGCGCCGCCCTACGTGTTTACATTTGGTGTATCTTGGTTTAGACTGGCGGCGCCTCCGACAGAAGAAGCAAAACCATTCGAGCCAACGACGCGGTTCTTATTTTTTAGAGACGTTACGTCATTCTGACTGAGTAGTTAAATCTGCTTCGGATCTTGAACATATGTTGGTTATATTTCGATAAAAAAATGTCCTGCTTTTGCTCTATTTTATGGTCTTTTGAGCTCAAATCCGGCTTTCGGATACAAGATTGTTTTGGATCTATTTTACAAAATAAACGCTTGTTTTGTCAATGTGTTGTTTTTAAATTGAGGCGACAGACTGCATGCTATTGCGCATCTCAGCGCCGATTAGTGGCCGTAGACAGTAAAACGTCCTGATTTGACTCCCTCCTCTTCCTGATTGTCGATTTGAATAGAGAGTGTTCGCCGCCAGTCATTCAATGGCGCTAGAGAAACGTAAGTCTGTCCTGCTGCAATCGCCTTTTTGATGTAGCTCATGTTGCGTTGCTGGCAGCCTGCCTGACCGTACGCGCCGGCTAATCCGGCATAGCAAAGCGGCCAATTCTCGCGCGCAGCTGCAATGGATTGTGCGATCCTTATTGCTGCCGCCTGGTCGGCTGTCGACTTGCTCACGGAGAGCATATACTCGTAAACGGCTTCAACTTTCACATCATCCGGGTTCCGGTCCAAGAGTCGCCTAGCGAAATCCAAACTTTCTGAAGGTGCCTCCAATAGAAAACGGAGGCGCGCGAATTGATAGCAGTGCGGCTGATTTGCATTAGCCATGGCGATCAGAACAGGAACATCGATACTGTGTTCATTTTCATCTGCATGTGGAATCGCTAGCCAATCGAACACTGCATATGCCCATCTAAACTGGTCGAGCGCGTTCGTTGGGTTCGCTACCGCGATCTTGCCATATTTGTCTACGACGAGCGACTTCGGAAAGATCGAGGATGCTACTTCCCGGTCGATCTGTGTTCTCGCCGCAAGGTACGGACGGTCGTCGCCAGTCCACTTTTCCTTCTCCCAGCTAATGTCCACAGTGCCTAATTGCAGTGATGAGGCGACTGTAGCCCCAGCGTCGGTTCCATCGGCGTTCGCGGGGTACGTTGTTGTACTCATGCAAGCAACACAGTTGAGAGCGAACAATAGGACTGCGTACTGTTTGATTTGTTTTGTTGGCATCTTCATTGCGATATCTGATCTCGAATAGTAGAAGTATATTTGGCCCTCGTACGAAGCCGCGAGAACATAGGGATTAATGTCCACCGTCACAGTTGCAGGGTGTTCAGCGACAATTATTATTGCGTTCTGTAGAGTGCAATAGTACACACCATTTCTTGTACTGCATCTTCTTCTTTCCGGCGTGTGCGGTCAATGTGGCGGTGCTCGTTGTTCTTGTACGACCAGTCCAGTGCCTAGTCGGTAACTCCTTGGTCGATGT
>PLAD01000306.1 GCA_003134215.1 Armatimonadota bacterium | reverse complement strand
GCGCGATGAATTCAGCGTCGTCGGCGAGGTGAAGAACCCGGGGAGTTATCCTTACAAGGAGAACATGACCGTTCTCGATGCCCTGACGGATGTCGGCGGTACTCTTCAGGATGCAGACCTGTCCGATGCAAAGCTGATGCACGATGGAAACGAGGGGCCAATCGACCTCGACGCTCTGCTGCGACACGGCGACCTCACGAAAAATATTCAATTATCAGCCGGAGACAGAATTACGATCCCGGAGGGCGACAGAGTATATGTCTACGGCGCTGTACAGAGGCCTGGGTACTACAACTTCAAGCCTGGCGACACCGTACTGGATGCTATGAATGCCGCCGGTGGGCCGACTCCGACTTATGCACCGAGCGCACAGCCTGACCTTGCGAAGATCAATCTCATTCGGGTCGACAAAGCCGCGAAGAAAGCGACGATTCACGTGATCGACCTGCAGAGGTTCCTCAATAAAGGCGACCTCTCACAGAACGTCTCACTTCAGCCCGGCGATGTTCTGTATGTGCCGACTAAGAGCCACAAAATGACGTTCCAGGATGTCACCGGCATGCTCAGTGGGATTGGCGAGGGAGCCTATTTGATATCCGCAGCACACGGCCTGTAAGCAGTAAACGGTCACAATTGTGAAAACTCCTGTAAGCACTTTGACGGTAGATACACCGGCGGCGGATGCAGAATCTTCCGGACAAAAAGCCAGCGCGCTTGGCGCGTTGACGCCGGTGTTCCTTACTATCGCCGCTATCGTGTTAATCTACATTCCCGTGTTGGTCGGCGCTGCAAATATCTGGCTGACCAACGACACGTATTCGCATGGGTTTCTTGTGCTGCCATGCTGCGCCGCAATACTTTGGCTGCAGAAGGACGAGATCAAAAGCGCAGTACCCGCCCCAACACTCTGGGGCGTCATTCCGCTCCTGATTGGTCTGGTTATGGAGACCGCCAGTTATATCCTTCAGATTCGCTATGTCGGGATGTGGTCGCTTGTTCCGACACTCGGCGGCGCAATTCTACTACTGCACGGCCCGGCTCTCTGGAAGATCTGTCGCTTCTCGGTCCTTTTCACTCTCTTTGCCTCCCCGATCTCAAATACTTTGCTTGCCCAGGTTACCGGCTGGCTGCAGGCTACCAGTTCGATCGGATCTGCAAGTCTGATGCAGGCCTTGGGATATACTCTCAGCCGCCATGGAAATGCAATCGAACTTCCGGGCGCGACACTTGAAATCGCCAATGCCTGCAGCGGCTTTCACAGCACTGTCAGCATGCTGGCCTTTACCTGCATCTACGCGTACCTCTTTACCGACAGTCCGGTTAAGCGGACGATCTTGTTGCTGGTAACTGTGCCAATCGCCCTGACCGCCAACGTGCTGCGGATCTGTGTCCTGATTCTTGCAGCCAATTACGGCGGACTTCCCGGGTATCACATGATGCACGACCCCGCAGCCTTTGCAGAGATCTTTGTCGACTTCGGGATACTTGTTCTCATCGGAAGGAGTCTTGGTTGCGATACTCTCAGATTTGCACCAACGTCTGCTGCATAGCTGTCCTGCTTGCGTTTGCTGCCGACTATGGCTTCGGCAAACTGCCGGTCCCGCAGCCGCGCCGACTGCCAATCGAGGGTTTCCCAACATCCATTGGAACCTGGCAGGCGGGTCCTATTCTGGCGGTAGACGACGATGTCCAGGCAAAACTGCCGACGGCCAAGATAATCGAGCGAGTTTATACCGACGATCTGGACCATTCGATCGACCTGACTTTGGTGACTGCGAAGGATAGTCTGGATATCCACGATCCGAGCATCTGCTTACCTGGTCAAGGCTGGAAGATTGTTACGTCAGGAACCGCGCAGTATAGCAGACAAAGCGTACATACGATGACGTTGAACCAGGACGGCGACACTATGAAAGTTATCTACTGGTGGACCGGATACTATCCTCCGAAGCTGTCGTCGCACCCATGGGTGCAAGCCGCATCGCGTTTGAGGACCAGAATTGTTCATTCTCG
This sequence comes from Armatimonadota bacterium, assembly GCA_003134215.1. Lineage (GTDB taxonomy): Bacteria > Armatimonadota > Armatimonadia > Armatimonadales > Capsulimonadaceae > BOG-944. The sequence continues at coordinate 3,215 of PLAD01000306.1, read as the reverse complement.
CGACGGAGAATCGCTCATGGTAAGGATTCTTTCGAATTCGGACGACAATAACGATGCGGTCATCAACGATTTCACCAGTCAGCTGATTCCGCAGGTCGATAAGTTAGTGGCCGAAGGTCGGCCTTCAACGTAGGAACAAATACTTTCATAGAAATTGCTTGTCTAGCAGTCAGGAACTATGCAATTGCAGGATACCGCTCAAACTACAGAACCAACCGGCAGTACCAAGGGACGATCGACCAGGAAACCGTCCAGGATCACACCGACAAGCTCGGCTGAAATCAAAAAGCTGACAGGCCGTCTGCGTATATGGGTTGCTGTTGCATTCATTGCAGGAGGAACGCTAGGTGGTTACTTGATCCGGGAGAAGGACCGCACCTCCGAAACCATCGTCGCGGTCAACGGAGAAAGAATCACGCGCGACCAGCTTTTCGATGAGATGCAGATTCAATATGGTCCGGCGACTATGCACAAACTTGTCGTGCAGAAGTTGGAACTTCAGTTTGCCGCGAAGAGAGGCCTGTTACCAACCGACGAGCAGGTTCAGGCCAAATACGACGAGATAAAAGGCCAGCCCAACTACGACCTTATTTTGAGGAATAGTCACCTTACCGACCCGCAGTACCGTGACAATTTAAAGTTCGAAATGGCGCAAGACGCCTTGTTCTCACAGGGTATTACGGTCTCCGACGACGAAGTGAAGCAGCTTTACGATCAAGAATCAAGCCCGTCTAATCCTAAAGCTCTCTTTTACAAACCAGCGGTGAGTACGCTGCAAGCGATTTCCACCAAGAGCCGCAGCGATGCACAAGCAGTTATCGCTCAGCTAAATAACGGGACGCCGTTCGATATACTTGCCGAAAAGGTGAGTATTGACGCCAGCAAAGTGAGCGGCGGCCGTCTAAACCCTCTCATCTATGGTCAGTCTCCGCTGAGCCATACGCCGGCGCTTGAAAATGCGGTGTTCGCGCTGCGCGTGGGACAGACAAGCGATCCGCTCAACTTTAACAATGCGTGGTGGATCTTCAGATGCAACGAGTACTCACCTCCCCAGACCATCTCATTTGACCAGGTCCAAGATCAGGCAAGACATTACGCAATCGTCGCCAAGGGAGCTGCACTGAACGGCGCGGAATTGAAGCAGGAGTTCGGCGCTTTCGCCCAGTCGTCCAACCTTCAAGCGTTTTGGCCGGCGTACCAATCCGCAATCGAGCGAAAATAGCCGACCGGCCGGGGCTAAACTGCCAAGCTTTTCGCCAGGTTAATCCGATCGCGAATCTCCGTGAAAATCAGATGTCCGATAACTGTATGAATATCCTCGACCATCTGCATATTCGTTGATTGGAGAACAATCGTGTGCTGGGCCAGCTTCGAAAGTTTTCCGCCGCCGAACCCGCTCCAACCGATTGTCGTCGCCCCTGCGTCGTGCGCGGCTTCTACAGCCGCCAGAATGTTGGGCGAATTACCGCTTCCGCTNNCCGAGCCGCCATTGCCGCAGAATACCAGACGTCCGCCGGATTGGTAGTTTTCCCAGAAAAGCTCTACTACGGCTTCTACATCGTTCTCGTCGATTTCGGCAATCACTGCCTGAAGAGCGCTCAAATATTTGTTTGCATAGGTCATGTAAAAGAGTCCAAATCCGGAGGACCTGCAGCGTCACCGGTGCTATAGGTTCCCGTTACGTTAAGCGAAGCTGCCGGCTTCCCGAGCGGCTTCATAGGCCAGAATTATACCTTCTTCGAGAGATGTTGTCGGGAGCCAGCCAAGCGTGTTGATGTGGGATGAGTCCATCAGCTTACGCATTGTTCCGTCAGGCTTAGAGCTGTCGAATACCAGCCGCCCTTCGAAGCCCAGAACACGGCAGACCAGAGAAGCTAAGTCGGCGATCGATATCTCGGCGCCGCTTCCGACATTGATTAGCGGGGGAACGTCTTCACGCATGAGGTTCCCGTAGGCATCATGGTCCAGATTCATTAAAAACACACAGGCGTCTGCCATGTCGGCATTATAAAGAAATTCGCGCAACGGTTTTCCCGATCCCCACACCACCAATTCGCGATCGCCCCTGGCCTTGGCTTCGACCACTTTCCGAATGAGGGCTGGGAGGACGTGAGATGTGTTCAGATCGTAGTTATCTCCCGGTCCGTAGAGATTAGTGGGCATCGCTGCAATATACTTGGTACCGTACTGCCGATTATATGACCAGCACATTTCAATGCCGGCGATTTTGGCGATCGCGTACGGCTCATTCGTCGGCTCAAGCGGTCCGGTCAGAAGATACTCTTCTTTGATCGGCTGCGGACAGGCTTTCGGGTAGATGCAACTGGAGCCGAGAAAAATCAGCCGTTTAACATTCGAGTGGTAGGCGGCATCGATCACGTTGGTCTGAATAATCAGGTTATCGCGAATGAACTGAGCAGGATATGTATTGTTTGCGTGTATGCCGCCGACTTTCGCTGCAGCTAGAAAAACGTATTCCGGCTTCTCTTGTTCGAAAAAGTTCTCTACCGCATTGGTGTCGAGAAGGTCCAGTTCGTCGCGGGTGCGCAGCAGTAGGTTCTCAAAACCTTGTTCGGTTAAGCTTGCCCGTATCGCTGACCCCACCAGGCCGCGATGTCCGGCAACATAGATTCGACTCTCCTTCAGCATAATCTAGTCGCCGCCTCTAAGTTCGTTCGCATTGTATGTCTTGTAACCATGCTTTGCGACCAGAGCATCGCGCTCCGCAGATTTCAAATCGTCGACCACCATCTCTTCGACTAATTCCTCGAAGGTAGTGGTGGGCACCCAGCCGAGCTCTTTACGCGCCTTAGTGGCGTCGCCGAGAAGGGTCTCTACTTCGGCCGGCCTAAAAAAGCGCGGGTCGATGCTGACGATGTGCCTGCCGTTCTGGTCAAATGCCTTTTCATCGACGCCTTCCCCTTCCCATTTCAGCTCGATACCGAGGTGCTTCGCCGCAATTGTGGTGAACTCGCGAACGCTATGCTGCTCACCGGTTGCGATCACGTAGTCTTTAGGCTCGTCCTGCTGCAGCATCAGCCACTGCATTTCGACATAATCCCTCGCATGGCCCCAGTCGCGCAGGGAGTTCACATTGCCGAGGTATAGCTTGTCCTGCAGGCCAAGCTTCACCCGGGCTAGTGCCCGGGTGATCTTACGGGTGACGAAAGTCTCTCCACGCTGCGGAGACTCATGGTTGAACAGGATGCCGTTGC
>PLAD01000172.1 GCA_003134215.1 Armatimonadota bacterium | reverse complement strand
CCGGCAAACTCGCCGATTGCTCTGAGAAGGATCCGGCGAAGTGCGAGCTCTATCTAGTAGAAGGTGACTCCGCTGGCGGTTCGGCTAAATCCGGCCGAGACCGGCGGACACAGGCAGTCTTGCCGCTTCGGGGCAAGATTATTAATGTCGGCAAGGCTGCGCTGGATAAGACGTTGGAGAACAATGAAGTTAAGTCGTTGATCATGGCGCTTGGCACCGGTATCAAGATCAACAGCGATGAGGAAGATGGCGAGGAAAGCACCTCGAAGTTCGACCTGTCGCGCCTGCGCTATCACCGCATCATCATCATGACCGATGCAGACGTTGATGGTGACCACATCCGGACCTTGCTGCTTACGTTCTTTTTTCAGTATATGCGCCCGCTTATCGAAGGCGGTCACATCTACATCGCCCAGCCTCCTCTCTATGCAATAAAGGCGGGTAAAGACAAGAAATACTATGCCCGGTCGGCTGAAGAGCGGGACAAGATCCTCAGCACGCTCAAGCGTAAAGATGTGCAGGTAGGGCGGTTCAAGGGCCTGGGTGAAATGAACGCCGAGGACCTTTACGATACCACAATGAAGATGGAGACGAGGACCATTGCGAAGGTTAATATTGAAGCGGCGGAACGGGCCACAGATATCTTCAATATTCTGATGAGCGACAAGGTCGAGCCGCGCAAGAACTTCATTGTCCAGCATGCCAAGGAAGCGAACAACGTCGACTGGCACTGTTGATTCATACCGACGAATATCTGGTCGCCCGAATAGTCGGAGACGGCAATGGCTAACCGGCAGACCATTATCCCAATCAGATCGAGCAATATATCCGACAGCAAGCCTTTTATAGCTGTCGGATATATCCTTGTATTTGCACTCTGCATTCCGCTGTTTTTTATTGGTTTGGGCTGCCCGCCGCTGATTGATCCTGATGAACCGGTCTACGCTGCAACCGGGCGCACCATGCTGCTGTCCCACCGATTTGCCGACTGGTGGAGTCCGCACTATAACGGTGCGCTATGGTTCGATAAGCCGCCGTTGACCTATTGGCNNTATAACGGTGCACTGTGGTTTGATAAGCCCCCAATGACCTATTGGCTCATAGGGCTTTCTATGAAGGCCTTCGGCCCCACCGCGCTTGCCGCACGTATTCCCTCTGCGATTTGCGCATTGCTCCTGACTGCTTTGACCGTCTATCTTGCAAATCGATTTTGGCCCCGGACAGTATCCGCGGGAATCTGGGCGGCAGCCGCAATTGCAACTAGCTTGCAGACCCTGGTCCTCGCGCGCGCCGCAGTCACCGATATGATCCTTGCCGTCTTTCTGACCACGGCAGTCATTGGAATGTGGAACTGGCTCAATGACGAACGTGAAACAGGCTGGCTGCTCGCTGCCGGGATGGCAACGGGATTGGCTACACTGACCAAGGGCCCTGTGGCGATCGTCCTGGTTGGCGGATGTGTCTTGTTCTTCCTGCTTCTGACCAGGCAGGCGTCGCGAATACTCACGCCAAGCCTCTGGCTCTCGCTGCTCATTTCGATCGTGATCGCACTGCCGTGGTATCTTTCGATGATCCACCTGCACGGAAGTTTGTTTATTACAGGCTTTCTCGAGGCCAACAACCTTACGCGCTATTTGAAGCCGGAGCACCCGCAGACAAGTTCCGCACTATGGTTCCTGCCGGTGCTGCTCGGGTTTATTTTTCCCTGGACAGCGCCGCTGCTGCTGTCGTTAAAGTCGGCTTGGGGAGCTTCCGTTAAAGGAGATCGCGCGTCGCTGTTTGCGTTGGTGTGGATTGCGTGGGTCTTCATATTCTTCTCGGCATCTCAGACCAAGCTATTGACTTACATTTATCCTTTGTACCCATTAGCCGCGTGCCTGATCGGCCGCTGGATCGATGAGGAACCGACACGTAACGGGCGAGTCGCTTGCGGAATCGTTTTCGCGATAGTCGCCGCGCTAATCGCCGTGATCCTACCGGGATACGTCAGCCGAGGGAATGGGTTAACCAGCGCGAGGAGCGTCCTTGAACAGATCGACCTGGTCTTCGCTGTATCGGCTGTCCTTGCGTTGGTTTCGTTAACGAAGTTTTTTGACACTCAGCACCTGCGGCGTCAGGCGGTATTCGCTGTTCCAGTCGCGGCAATGGCGCTGTTTTTTCCTCTCGTAGCGCTCGCATCCGTTTGGAAGCACGATTTACCCGACCTGGCGTTGATCCAGATGGCTGGCTATATCAAGGACCAGACGCCGCCGAATCGACCGACGATCGCCCTGGGATTAAAGCGCCAAAGCCTGGTGTTCTACTCTTCGAGGCCGATTATCTTTACCGACGATCGACAGGCGGCAGCCAACTATATGAAGGCATCGCCTTATCCTTTCTGTGCTTTGAAGATTTCAAACAATGAGGATGTACTTGGGGAGTTAGAAAAGTATCTCCCGCCGGATCACTGCAAAATAGTGTTACATTCCGGTCTTAAATATGTCTTAATAAAGTACCAGCCTTAATAGTTTTGAAATTTTTTTTGATACAGCTGTTATGTTTAACAAAAGCAAAGCGAATCCTACGATGAGCGACGGTGATTTGACCGTAGACGCCAGGCTTACGAGCCTGAGTTTCGTCTTCCCAATGTACAACGAAATAGGCAATATCGAACGAAGCGTCAACGGCGCATTAGATGTCGGTCGTCGTATGGCGGAAGATGTCGAAATCGTGATTGTCGACGACGCTTCCACCGACGGATGCGGCGAGCTTGCCGATCGGTTGGCGGTGACACAGCCGGAGATCAAGGTTATTCACCACGCCAAAAACCGCAAGCTCGGCGGTGCGATGAAAAGTGGATTTGCCAACGCAAGCAAAGATTGGGTCCTCTATATCGACAGCGATATGCCAATCAAGCTGGAAGAGTCACTCCGAGCCGTCCCACCCGCACTATCTGGGAGCGATCTCGTCATTGGCTGGCGCCGAAATCGCAGTGAAGGTCTGAAGCGCGAGATACTGTCCTTTGTTTACAACCGCATTATTCGCTATGCATTCGGATTGACTGTGAAAGACGTCAATTTTGCGTTCAAGATGATGCGGCGCGAGGTCCTACAAGCGGTTCCGCTGTATTCCGAAGGTTCGTTTATTGATGCAGAACTACTGATTGAGGCGAAGAGACAGGGCTTTAGGATTGCGGAGATCGGTTTAGATTACTTCCCGCGTACAGCCGGAGTTTCGACTCTCGCGAGCAATTCCGTTATATTAAAAATACTCAGCGAGATGCGCGCGTATCGCCGTAACCGCCGTACCACCCCGATCAGGGCAGGGGAAGCAACGGTTGCCGTTCCCAAAACGCGTCATAGTCAACGCTGACGATTTCGGCCTGCATGAATCGATCAATGACGCCGTCAAAACGGCGCATTTATCCGGGATAGTCACATCGACGAGCTTGATGCCGGGACGAGTGTACGCTCCGGCGTTTCATCATGCCGTATCGATTGCTCGTTCGCTTCCGTCCCTTGACGTCGGTCTTCATTACACCCTTGTCGGTGCTGCAGGCTTGCCCGTGGATCATAAAGCCTTCGTCAAAGCGAAGTTTACCGGGGCCTTTCCCACTTCACGACTAACGATGATGCTGCGGAAGCAGATCGACACCTTGATCGAGCATGGAGTCGCTCCCAGCCATATCGACAGCCACCAGCATCTACACGCGCTTCCGTCCGTTATGCGTGTCGTCGCGAGAGTGGCGAGCGAGTACGGGATACGCGTTGTGAGGCTTCCACTGGAGCGAGGAGACTACGCCGGCGCTTCCCAGGCCCGCATACAGTCGTCAAAAATACTCGCCATGCTCTGTCTGGTCAGCCGCCGCGAACTGGTACGAGCAGATATACGGTTTCCCAAGTACTTCGCCGGCATGGCCATATCGGGATCGCTAACACCCGAAGGAATGATTCGCCTGCTGAGGAAGGTCCCCGAGGGCAGTTCAGAGATCTTGTGCCATCCAGCGGTCAGCAACGTAGAACTTTCGAAACTCTACCCTTGGGATTACGATTGGGAGGGAGAGCTTGCTGCGGTGACCGACAAAACGGTGATAGACACCATGAAGGCACTGGACCTGTCGCCGTCGACGTTCCAAGACCTGGCTTAGACGCGGCGACGATTAGTTCTGAACTAATCCCTGCTGCAGGTTGGCTGTCCCGCTGAGCTGAAGGACATTTGCCTGAACTGTCACGTCATCTACCGATACCGGCACGTTAGAATTGGTCAGGTCGATGACCGGGTTGATTTGACGTAACGCAAAGTCGAGAGCGAAGCGCGGGATCGGAATGATACTCAGGCTGCCGCTGTCTGGGATAAAGTCGATATGCTTGTCGTCCGCTGCGCTGACCTCAAATGTGCCGGTAACTGAAGCAGGAACGCTAATTCCGGCAACTCGGCAATTGATCTGTGCAGTGATTGTACTTTCGTTGAGAGTCACGCGCAAGCCTTCCTTGCGCTGCGGCGAGTCATTCGGCAATGCGGCAAGATAGTGATCGATGCCGTCCTGCCCGATCTTGGCTTCAAACGAGACATGGCCGACCTTCGTTACTTTGCGTGTTTGGACATTCGCCTGGACATCATCTGCTTCGATCGTCAATTGATCGATCAATAGCTGAGCCGAGAGACTGACTTCCTTCCCGATGATGTCGACTTGCTTGACCCTTCCCTGCGCCGCATCGATCGGATTTGAATTGACGGTCACAACGTAGTATTGGGCCGGGCCTATGGCGTTAGGGAGAGAGCTCTTAATTGCTCCGGCAATCGAATGGTCAACTGCCTGTGCGCAACCGGTTAGCGTCAGCAAGGCGCCGGCAAGAAACAGGAGGAATATCCGATTCAATCTTAACTTCATCTGGTCGACTTGACTGTCGCAGCTTCGGGCTGGACACCCGCTGTGCGCGCCTCCTCAAGCTTTGTTCGTTGCGCAAATGCGGCAAGCAGAGCGACCGTCATTGTGACTCCAGCTACCAGGTATGGCGAGGTTTGTCCGAACCTGTAATAGAAGAAGCCGCCGCATGCCGGCCCAAGAGCACGGGCGAGACTGTCAAATGACGAAGACAGCCCTAAACTTCGTCCCTGGGTATCAGCAGAAGTCATTCGCGAGATTAGTGAACGGACAGAAGGTGCATTAAGGCCGTTCCCGAATGCAATCGGAAGCATCGGTCCGATTAGCAGCCAGGAGAGCTTGTTGGGCAGCGGAAATAGTAGGAAACCGACTGCCATTAAGAGCACGCCGGCCAGCATCAGGTTCGCTTCTCCGAACCGTTTGACCAGGGGACGGATGAGCCCGCCTTGGACGATGACGATAATGACGCCGATATAGGCAAAAACATATCCAGAGACGGAGACGGATGCTTTGCCTGTGTAGTGGAAGTGCTGCGTGATGTATGCGGTAAATGTGCCTTCGAGATTGGCGAAAGCAAATGTGATCAGGAACGTGAGGATATAAAGAAACCCGACCGGTCCGGCAAGTCCTGCACCCATCATTGAAAGACGCATCCCGATTGAAAGCGGAGCAACAGAGTTTTTAGAACGCTCCTCCGGTTTGCGGGATTCCGGAAGAACCTTTATTACATAAACTGCATTGATCAAGGCTGCGACTGCGGCAAAGATCATCGGCAGCCAGAGGTAGTAGCTGCCAAGCCAGCCGCCCAGCGCCGGCCCGCATATAAAGCCGACGCCGAACACCGCACCAAGCATTCCAAGGCCGGTCGCTCGATCTTCAGGAGGCGTGACATCGGCGACATAGGCTTGTGCAACACTGAGGCTTGCGCTGGAAAAGATGCCGGCCAGAATCCTGGCTGCGAACTCGATCTGCAGGCAATGCGCCGGGAAGTGTGTCGAACAAGCGAAGAACGTATAAAAGACGGCGTCGCCGATAAGACTTGCTATAATGATCGGTTTTCGTCCGATTGCATCGGAGACGCTGCCCCAAATCGGAGCAAAGATGAACTGCATCAGCGCATAGACAGCGATCAGGGCACCGCCGTACGATCCGATTCGAGGATCGCTAACTGCGACCGCCGCTGTTTCATGCAATCCAGCAGCGATGTAGGCTGGAATCAGCGGGATGACGATGCTAAAGCCGATAAGGTCGATCAGGACAGCAATCATCAGCCATCCTAGTTTCGTGTGCATCTCACGCCTCTCAGGCGTGCTTTCGCGCTTAGGCGCATTGGATGATCGGGAACCAAGTCTCATAAAAAAGGGGCGGCTTTCACAACAAAAGTTAGCGTGACAATTATACCTCTACGAGCGAGCGGTCCGCCCGTAGTCCGGAGTTACTCCGAAGCAGTCAGGTCAGGCAGAAGCCGATGCTATCACGGCCTCATAAGCAGTGATCAGTCCGTAACGCGGGCTGATCGTCGGGATAAATTCGTGCCCGACATACCCTTCGTAGCCGATCTCGTTGATAGCCCGAAAGACCGCTGGGTAGTAGATTTCCTGGTACTGGTCGATCTCGTGCCTTCCGGGACAGCCTGCTGTATGGAAGTGGCCGATCATTGACGAGCAGCAGCGAATGGTGCGGATAATGTCGCCTTCCATCACCTGCGCATGATAGATATCGTAGAGAATCTTAACGTTGCCGGAGTCGGCCCCTCCGATTGCCGCGGCCGCCCACGATGTGCTGTCGCACTGGTATCCGGGATGGTCAACCCGGCTGTTGAGAATCTCGACGAGCAGCGTGACACCGGCGCTTTCAGCAAGCGGGGCTAACCTGCGAAGGCCGGTGATGGTATTTTCGAGGCCAAGATCGTCGTCGATTTTGCCGGTACGTAGTCCGCTGAAAACAACAAGGTTTTTTATACCGAATTTCGCTGCCAGCCCCAAGTTTTTGTCGATCTCGGCTTCAATTCGATTATGGTTTGATTTATCGTTCAGACCTGACTCTATAGATTCATGGCCGTTGTGGGTTACTATTTCAAAGCCGCTGTCGACGATCTGGGTAAACAGATTGGGCGGAGCTAACTCAATTCCGCTGTAACCGATCGCCTTTGATTCGCGCAGCAGCTCCGAATTCGTAACTCCGCGATTAGCGAAAGACCACCAGGCAAAACACTGCTTCAATAGCCTTCTTCTTCTAGGAAGTTGGTAAGCAGATCGAGGAACAATTGCCTGAGCGTAATGCTGCCGTGCGCGGCGCAGTACTTTTTCGCGCGGTTGAAGAGTACAGGAGACATATCTGTCGTGACTTTAGCGCCGATCGGGTGCATTGTACGGCTGGAAAGGGATTTTCTAACCTTATCAAGAAAAACTTCGCTTTCGCTCGGCTCCGGTTCCGGATCCGGGATCTTGGCTTCAATAGAGGGCGCGTTGAGAGCCGCCGCGATCTCACCAGCGGTCAGGTCGGCTGCGTCGGTCTTTTTCTGTTCCTTTAAGTTTGCTTGCCGCAGTTCGGCGAGAGGCGTCATTTGCGATTATCCCTTATTTGCACGGGCCACTTTTTCTCCCGGCTCATTTCATTCAGTGTTCTCTCGACCAGTGCGGCATCGAGCATCCGCTGGTCTCTCACATATCCATTTACAAACAGGGCGTCGCATAATACGCAGATGTCTCTCGGTATCCCTTTTGTAATGCTGTAAATCGCCGGCATAGCATCGTCAATAAAGTAGCTTTCCAGCGTCCCGCCGCCTGCAACTTTAATTCGATGTGCAATCATCCCAGTCATCTCTTCAAGATTAAGCGGGTCAAGCCGTCCAACGACAGCTATTCGCGAGCGGAATGCATCGTGCCGCTCGAGCTTTTTAGGAAGATTATCTTGTGCAAGCATGACTACTGTAATGAGTTTGGTCTGCGCCGTTTGAAAGTTGGTGAGATCGGAAATGGTGTTAATATTGAGACTGGATACGTTTTGGCCTTCGTCAAGCAGGAGGATAGGGTGCTTACCCGCTTCGTATTGGTCAAGGAGAAAGCGCTCGAGCAATCTGCGATTATCGCCTTCAGTACGGGCTGTTTCTTTTCCGTATGACTCGAGGACAAGACGGAGAAAAGCTGCCGCAGTTCTAACAGTCGCGCTCGGCAGAAAGGCGACAGTTTTGCTAACGTCGGAGTCCCAGGTGATTTGAAGTTGATTCGCGATTGTCGTCTTACCCATGCCGACAGGTCCGGTAAGAACTGCAAGTCCTCGTTTTTGGTCAGCGGCGTAGCGCATCTTTGCTACCGCTACCTTATGTTCTACACTTGGAAAAGCGTATCGAGGATCGGGCTGAACTGAGAAGGGAGTTTCTCTAAGACTGTAAAAATCTTCGTAAATGGCGCAAATTCCTTTTGGCAACTATCGCCGATTATTATAAGGCAAATCATACCCGAAATCAACCGTATAAAGCCGCGGTTGAGCGCGGGAACGGCCGCGCCTGAGACCCAGAATGATAGCGTGTTGTTATTGACCTCGGAAACTTGTATAATAGCATAACGTCAATCGAGTCGAATCGCGTCATTTCAGCTTCGGCCAGATCTAAATGGACATTGCATGACAGAATCACTGAGCAGCCGCCAGGTTAGCCGACTCCGCCGGCGCGCCGAGGTTTTGGAAGAAGAGGGCAGGTCGCGGGAAGCTCTCATTTGTCAGCAAAAGGCAGTCGCGCTTGATCCGAACGACCCAAAGGGACGGGAAGACCTGGCACAGATGTACCTCGAGCTGTCGCGATACGATGAAGCGATTGTCGAATGCAAAGCCCTGCTGCGCCTTGCCCCGAAAAGCCTCTTTGCACGGGACATCATGAGCGTCGCCTACCTGCAAAAAGGCGACACCGACCGCGCCCTTGTCGTCAACGACGAATTGATTCGACTTTCTCCGTACGACCCTCGGAACCATTTCAAGCGCGGTATTCTGTGTCAGCAGCGCGGCGATTGGCGGAGTGCGATGCAGTCATTGATGCTCGCACACCGCATTGCGCCGGTAGATAGTGTCGAAGAGGAAGAGGCGGAAGAAGCGATCGATGCGCTAGATCGACACCAGATAAAGCAGTTGGTCCTTCTCCTCTCGGAAGATAGGTCGCTCCAGATCCGTATTGCGCGAGAACCGGAAGAAACCATTACCGAACGAGGTTATGCGCTGAGCCCTGTCGCCCTGAATTTTATACAGCAAGTCGCCACTGGTTCAGTGCAGTCTCAGGTGCTTATCGGAAAAGAGAACGAGTACCTGCCGGCACAATCCCGCTTTCGCTACTACAATTAGTATTCTGCCGGCTTAAATCCCTATGCCTTCACTTGCCGCGAGCACTCTCAAAACCCTGGGGCTCGGATCCAGGACTATGGTGATGGGTGTTCTTAATGTCACACCTGATTCTTTCTCTGACGGCGGCGATTTCGACCGACCGGAAATCGCTCTTGAACGGGCGGTCGAGATGGCAAGGCAGGGAGCCGACATACTCGATATCGGCGGTGAAAGCACGCGTCCCGCAACATTTCATGACAACGCCCCGCTTGAAATCGAAGAGGAACTGCGCCGCGTACTGCCGGTAATTGAGTTAGTGTCACGAAAGCTGCCTGGTGTACCGATTTCGATCGACACCTATAAGGCGGAAGTTGCGAAAAGGGCGCTTGAGGCCGGCGCTTCGATGGTCAATGATATTTCGGGGCTGACTTACGATCCCGGAATGGTTAAACTAGTGGCTGAAGTTGGCTGCCCGGTCGTCATTATGCACCTCCTGGGGCAGCCGCGAGCAATCGCAGCTCCACGTTATAAAGATGTGATTAAAGATCTATCGAGCTTCTTCCAGAGGCAAATCTCATTCGCTCTAGCAAACGGCATTGAAATCGACCAGATCATTCTTGATCCAGGTATCGGATTTGGAAAGAACGCGCAGCACAACTTAGCTATTCTCGCCAGGCTAGCGGAGTTCAAGCCGTTGGGACGCCCGATAATGATCGGGCCTTCGCGGAAGGCTTTCATCGGCAAAATACTGGGAGATGCTGCGCCTACCGAACGACTCGAGGGAACTTCGGCCGCCATTGCAATCGGCATCGCAAACGGAGCGACTATCGTACGAGTGCACGATGTTAAGGAGATGGTAAGGGTCGCCAAGGTCGCGGATGCGGTTGTGCGCAGCGTCCAAGTCTAAGTCACTTTCGTCGACTATTCAAGGTCTCGCGTCAATCCACGAACCAAACGCCAGATCCGTTGGGGTCATTGCGAAGCTCCTGAACTGTTCCGCTGGGCAGAGTCAATACGGTTCGCCCGCACATATCGGTGATCTCCAGAATCCAGCGAAGGGACGATTTTGGCTCGCACTGCCGGAAAAGGCTTCGCCCGGCTTCTATGTCGGGCAAGCTATAATTCGTCATTCTCTGGCTAACCGACTTGGTTGATTTTGCTGAATGGGGTTCGTTCACAATACGCATATGACCGGTGTACGACATATATAAATAATCGGCTTTATGCGCGTTCCCAACACGGTACGAATGCTTGAAATTGCATTGCTGATCATCGCAGGAGCATACGGCAAGCGTTATCTACTGACGGGCCATAGGCTTCTCCAAAGTGATTGAGGTGAATCAAAAGTGGATAGAGCTGGTGCAGCGGCCGGCGGCGATCGTATCCTCCGTTCAGCGGAAACGTCTGTTGGTAGGCATCGTGAAAGCCAGGAGGAAAGCCGCTAAATAGTTCTGTATATGCTATTTCTACCTCGCGCTCCGCAAAGTAGACCGCCGGGTCGATGAGCACTGGTTCGTCACCATTGGCAAGAAAGTTGCCGCTCCACAGGTCTCCGTGTATCAGAACGGGCTCAGCCGAGAAACCGTCAAGCAGCGCTTCGATATTTGTTATAACCCTGTCTAGCAGTCGAGAACGCTCGGTGCTGATGAATCCGGCCCGCTGGGCTCGCTGCACCTGCGGTACCAGTCGTCGGTCGCGATAGAAAACATGCCACTTATTGGACCAATCGTTATTTTGCGGTTGGCTTCCAAGAAAGTTGTTTCGGTCTAGGCCAAACTGGCCGGTTGGAGAGGGGGAACTCTGGTGCAGGGCAGCCAGGCCATCGGCGAGATTTCTACCGAAACGTCGGTAGTCGGTCGGCGGTTTCAACTCGATGTATTCCATGGCCAGCCAGGCTGGATCTGAACTATCATCGAATTCGATAACTTCCGGTACTCGTAACGTTCCCGTCGAACGCAAACGGCCTAAGCCGTCCGCCTCCGCTTCGAACAGTCCTGCAGATGCGGAATGCTTCCACTTGATGACAAGCTTTTCGCTCGCATTTTCAGCCAACGCCGCCGAGTTGACGTCTCCACCTGTCAATGTCGTAACCGTGTAGGATGAGCCGAGCAGGCGGAACAGCACGATGTCGATAACTGAAGGCGCCAGTTTATCTGACCTTCGAGCCTGCCGGAGTGTTCGGGTCTTCCGGCGTGAGTAATATCGCTTTTCCTGAAGAGTCGGTCGCTGCGAGCAGCATGCCGTTGGACTGTACGCCACGGATAGTTGCCGGCTGCAGATTTGCAACGACGACGATCTTCTTTCCAGGAAGGTCGGATGCCGTGTAAGCCTCGGCGATTCCAGCAACAAGTTGGCGCGGTTCCGGCTCTCCAATATCGATACTGAGCTTCAGAAGCTTCTTTGCGCCTTCGACAGGCTCAGCAGCAAGGATAACAGCAACTTNNCGACTCCGCAGCTTCGCTCACCTTGACTGGTTCCTTCTTCACTGGTTCTTTCGGCGCGGTCTGCACTGCCGCTGCCTTTTGGACATCGATACGGGGGAAAAGCACCGCGGCCTCATGTACCAGTGATCCGGGTTTCAGAACTCCCCATTCTTTTGCTTCCTGCCAAGTTGCCTGACATTCCAGGCCGAGTTGGCCTCGAATAGCTGCAGCGGCTGACGGCAGGAACGGCGCCAGAAAGACACTGATCAGGCGGTTAGCTTCCAGCGCCGTGTAGAGCGCGCTTGCGACACCATTGCGGTCGCCTACCTTGTGCTTCTTCCACGGTTCCGCTAATCCGATCGCCTTGTTAGCGACATCGGCAAATCGAGCAATTGCCTCAAGAGCCGGGCCCGGTCGGTAGGTTTCCATCTCGGCTTCAATGAGAGAAGCTGTCTGAAGTGCGGCCAAAGCGACAGTACTCTCACGTGTAGTTTCGATCGCATCCGGGATAATACCGCCTTCGTACTGCTTCAGCATGTTCAGAGAGCGGTTCAGGAGGTTGCCGATATTGTTCGCCAACTCGCCATTGTAACGAATGGTCAGGTTTTCGTAGGAAAACTCAACGTCCCCGGTGAACGAAATGTCCCGCAGCAGGTAATAGCGGACCGCATCGATCGCAATATCCTCGCGAGCGCCGCTTGCATTGATAATCCAGGCCGCGGCTTCCTGCGGGGTGGGTATATTTCCCTTGGACTTGGCGCCTTTCTCCCCGCCGATCAGCCACCAAGCGTGACCAATGACGTGCTGAGGCAGCGGGAGTCCCAATCCCATCAGCATAGCCGGCCAGAGAGTCGCGTGAAAGCGTGTGTAGATTTCCTTACCGACCAGATGTGCATCCGCCGGCCAAAGGTTTTGCCAGTCACCGTCTGGCCATCCGGTTGCAGTAAGATAATTAATTAAAGCATCGAACCA
>PLAD01000121.1 GCA_003134215.1 Armatimonadota bacterium | reverse complement strand
CAGAAGATCTTTCGCCCGAACTTGCAGAGCGTCCGAACTGTCGTCGACGGGACGCCTGTCAAGCTGAAGGTTTGCACCAAGTGCATCAAGGCAGGCAAGGTTACCCGACGAGTCGTCGGAAAATAACGTTAGTTGAGCCGCTGAAAAGAACTCGGCGGCACCTTGACAGTCACCTTCTCGTTACAGTATAATGCGCGTCTATCGATCTAACGATCGAGCAGGCGAAAGTCCAAAGTCTAAGCCAGGGGGTCTTTGCAGGAAGCGCGGTCGAACAGGAAATTCGGTCGCAACACTCACGGAGACGAACACATAAGTTTCGGAGCGGTTATCGTCCCCCGTTTCTTGCGCCTTGTTTGACTAGCTGTAGCGCAAGGAAGAGAGAGGGGCGTTTTTGTGTGTGTTGAGCGACAAGCCTTCTCAAAGATGTCGAATATTTAAGTTTTTGTTAGTTCGGGCCCGTCGAGGGCCGTAAGAATCTCGAAAGAAACCAGGATCTTTTAAAGTATGCCTACGATAAGCCAACTAATTCGCAAAGGACGCAAGCGCACAGTCAAGAAAAGTAAGGCGCCGGCGTTGAAGGGCAACCCGCAGAAGCGCGGAGTCTGCCTCATCGTACGTACCATGACTCCGAAGAAGCCGAACTCCGCGCNNGCCACAACCTCCAGGAGCACTCAGTGGTGATGATCCGCGGCGGTCGTGTCAAGGACCTGCCCGGTGTCCGCTATCACATCTTGCGTGGAACACTGGATACCGCCGGTACGAAAGACCGGAAGTCCAGCCGCAGCAAGTATGGGACCAAGAAGAACGCCGTCGTGGCGAAGAAGAGATAAGGGAGTTTAGAAATGCCTCGTAAAGGACCAGTCCGCAAACGGCCGATCACCCCAGACCCGATCTACGGCAACAGGCTCGTGACCCGGTTTGTCAACCGCATGATGGTAGGCGGCAAGAAAAGCATCGCTGAGACCATCTTCTACCGAGCCCTCGACCAGGTCGAGTCTCGTGCGGGACGGCGCGGGATTGAAGTTTTCGACACCGCCATCCGTAACGTGATGCCGCAGGTGGAAGTCCGACCGCGACGTGTCGGCGGCGCCACCTATCAGGTTCCGATGGAAGTCCGAGCCGACCGCAAGGTCACTCTCGCGATTCGCTGGTTGGTCAACTCCGCTCGTAAGCGCAGCGGAAAGACTATGATAGACCGGCTTTCCGCCGAGTTTCTCGATGCCGCGAACAACACCGGCTCCGCAGTCAGGCAGCGCGAAGAGAAGCACAAGATGGCCGAAGCCAACAAGGCTTTCTCGCACTACCGTTTCTAGATTGAATTTAACGACAGTAATCGATAACAAAGAAGTACGTATATGCCACGCGACTATCCGCTAGAACAAATTCGAAATATTGGAATTGCCGCCCACATCGATGCGGGCAAAACAACATGCACTGAGCGAATCCTTTATTACACCGGTATCACCTATAAGATCGGTGAGGTTCACGAAGGCGCTGCCACCATGGACTATATGGTGCAGGAGCAAGAGCGCGGCATTACGATTACTTCTGCCGCAACCACTTGCTTCTGGGGCCTCGACCACGACACCGTGAAGGGTGGACGAAAAAACTCGCACCGTATCAACATTATCGACACCCCTGGACACGTCGACTTTACAATTGAAGTCGAACGTTCCCTTCGCGTGCTCGACGGTGTTGTTGCACTGTTCGATGCAGTTGCAGGTGTTCAGCCGCAGTCCGAAACAGTTTGGCGTCAGGCTACGCGCTACAAAGTTCCCCGTATGTGTTTCGTCAACAAGATGGACCGTACCGGAGCCGACTTCTTCCGCGCTGCTGGAACGATCAAGGATCGACTCGGCGCACCGATCGTCATCCTACAGATCCCGATCGGCGGAGAAATCGACTTTAAGGGCGTGGTTGACCTCGTCGAAATGACAGCGTTGATCTACGACACCGACGATATGGGTAAGGAGCCGCGAATCGCTCCTATTCCCGACGATCTGGTGGAGCAGGCGAACGAGTATCGTGAAAAGATGCTCGAATCACTTTCGGAAGTTGACGATGTCCTCCTGGAGAAGTTCCTTGAGGGTGAAGAGATTACACCCGCCGAGATCCGAGCTGCCATCCGCGTTGGAACGATTTCGCTGAAGGTTGTTCCGGTTATGCTTGGATCGGCCTATAAGAACAAGGGAATCCAGCCGCTGCTCGATGCCGTCATCTACTATATGCCGTCACCGATCGACAAGGGAATTGTCCACGGGACCAATCCTTACTCTGGTGAACCCGATGAGCGATCCTATAAAGACGATGCTCCGTTCTCGGCGCTCGCCTTCAAGATCGTCACCGACACTTACGGCGTTTTGACCTTCTTTCGGGTTTACTCCGGAGTTGTCCGAAAGGGCGACACCGTCTTGAACGTCAATAAGGGCAAGAAGGAACGGCTTGGACGAATCGTGCGGATGCACGCTAACAAACGTGAAGATGTCGAAGAGGTCTATTCCGGCGAAATCGCAGCTGCTGTAGGACTGCAGACACCGACCACCGGTGATACGTTGGCCGCAGAAAAAGCTCCGATCCTTTTGGAATCGATCAATATTCCGGAGCCGGTTATCTCTGTCGCGATCGAACCGAAGACCAAGTCGGACCAGGAAAAGATGGGCATCGCCCTGTCGAAGCTGTCGTCTGAGGATCCGACGTTCCGTGTACGAACGGACCAGGAAACAGGACAGACGATCATTGCCGGCATGGGTGAGCTGCACCTCGAAATTCTTACCGACCGTCTATTCCGTGAATATAAGGTGGAAGCCAATCAGGGACGACCTCAGGTTGCCTACCGAGAAACAATTAAGCAGACAGCTAAGGCGCGTGAACCATACAAGCGCCAGACCGGCGGCAAGGGTCAATACGGCGACTGTGAACTCATTGTCGAACCGCTTGAAGCAGGACAGGGATATGAGTTCGTCAACAAGACTGTCGGCGGTTCGATTCCTAAGGAATATATCGGAGCAGTCGAAGCCGGAGCTAAGGAAGCGATGGAGCGCGGCATTCTCGCGGGCTATCCGCTCGTCGACCTGAGAATCAGCGTCACTGACGGTTCCTACCATGAGGTTGACTCTTCGGAAATGGCGTTCAAGATCGCAGCGTCCATGACCTTCCAGGAAGCAGCTCGCAAGGCCAATCCGGTGATTAAGGAACCGATTATGGCTGTCGAAGTCGTCACCCCAGAACTTAACATGGGTGACGTTATTGGCGACCTGAACTCACGCCGCGGTCAAGTCCTCGGCATGGAGCAGGAGTCGGGTACCGGAAACCAGATCATAAAGGCGAACGTTCCGCTCGCGGAAATGTTCGGTTACTCGACCACGCTTCGTTCGGCCACACAGGGACGAGCGTCTTATACGATGGAGCCTTCTCACTACGAAGAAGTTCCTCGCTCGATCGCTGAAGAGATTATCGCTAAGAACCAGGGCAAGGGCCCCACCAGAGGACAATCGTAGCAAATCGCTGCTGGGCGCGTCGGGGCGTCCAATATTAACGAAATTGTTTGCCGCCGCCCGCGGCAATTGACAGACTGAGGAGATTTAGAGAAGATGGCAAAGGCGAAGTTTGACAGGACCA
>PLAD01000051.1 GCA_003134215.1 Armatimonadota bacterium | reverse complement strand
GCATGTACCGTCTGCTTTCGATCGACAATCAAGAACGATGTCACCATTCAGGAAGGCGCAGTAATCGGCGATCGTTCGCATATTGAGGACGGCAGTACAATTCGGCCGCTGATTAAGCTGTGGCCGGACAAGTTTATCGAAGCCGGCTCAGTGGTCACAATGTCACTTATCTGGGGCAGCAAGTGGCAGGGAGCGCTTTTCAAAAATCAGGGCATTTCGGGAATTGCGAACGTCGAGATGACTCCCGACTTTGCAACGAAACTCGGCGCATCGTACGGAGCATTTCTGAAGAGCGGATCATCGGTTGTCACTTCGCGCGACTCGACTGCGGTCTGCCGCATGATCAAGCGTGCACTGGTGGCAGGATTGGCGTCGGTCGGAGTGAATATCCTCGACAACCAGGAAATGCCGCTGCCCATCACTCGACACTCGATTCGAGCGAACAATGCGGCGGGCGGAATTCATGTCCATCTCGCACCGGATCAGCCGAATGTCGCTATACTCGAAATCTTCGATAAGAGCGGAATCTATCTGTCTAGCAACTCTCAACGGAAGATCGAGAGTATCTTCTATCGTGAGGACTTCGGTCGCACCGATCCCGACTCGGTCGGTAAGATTGAGTTTGTCCCTCGGGCAATCGAACAGTACTCACAGGACTTTTTCCGTAAGCTCGACATCGAGGCGATCGCCAAGCGACAGTTCCGCATCGTTGTCGACTATGCATTCGGACCGCTTTCCAAAATTCTGCCGCAAATGCTCGGGACGCTGGAATGCGAAACAATCGCGCTAAACGCCTAAGAGGACCCGAAGAAGGCCCCACGCCGCTCAGAAGACCGCGAGGAACTGCTCAAAAACTTGAGCGAAATCATGCTGACTCTGAAGGCTGACGTTGGGGTCTTACTGCAGGCGGATGGCGAACGGATGACCCTGGTCGATGAAACGGGGCACATCCTTTCTGGCCACGAACTACTTGGCACGCTCTCGAAACTGGTTGCGACATCGCGCGAACATGCACAGGTGGCCTTCCCAGTTACCGCTCCGAAGGTTTTCGCTAAAATGATTGAGGACCTCGACGGCAAGGTGATCTGGACCAAGACAGATATCCGGTCGCTAATGTCCGCCGCTTACGAAAACAAGGATGGTCCTGTGTTTGGCGGGGACGGTGCGGGAGGCTTTATCTTCACCGAACTTCACCCGACTCTCGATGCCCTCTTTACCTTTGCAAAAGCTCTGGAGTTGATGGCTCAGCAGAATGTCTCTCTGGCGGAAGCAAGGCGCAGTCTGCCGCCCTACTATGTCTCGCAGTCGGACGTCCGCTGTCCCTGGGAGCTGAAGGGCAAGGTTATGCGGGTGCTGACAGAGCAGCTTGCCGGAGAGGAAACCGAGCTGATCGACGGCATCAAGATCTACCACAGCGACACTGACTGGACGTTGATCTTGCCCGACTCATACGAGTCGATCATCCACATCTACTCGGAAGCCTCAAGCCAGGATGTCGCAAACGATCTCGCTCACCGCTATGCGCTCAAAGTGACTGCCCTCAGGGGATAGTAGAACAACGCCAGGGCTCCGTCAACGCCGGAGCCCTTTTTTTTATACGGGACGGCGGCCTGACAGCGTTGGACGCCGACCCACCGACGGCCGATGCGGCGAGGAAGACAGCCTTACTGCACAGCGCAAACCGCTCGATTTCCGACCGATCTGCGGAATAATAGGGCCACCTTGTCAACCACACAGTTTAACAGACCGGCAGCCTCGAGCGCCGACAGGCCAAAGGCCGAAGACCGCCGCACCGATGCAATCAATCGCGTAACAGTTCGTCGTGTACTGGGCTCATTCGCCCGCTATAAGGCGCAGACAGCACTTATCGTCGTCACCGTAATCGCCTCCGCCGGCTTAAACGTCGTGCCGCGGCTGCTTCTTAAAGAGCTCGTCGATCATGGGATTATGGTGAAGAACCTCCATGTGGTTACTACCTACTCCCTTCTCTGTGTCGCGGCCTATGTCGCCGCCACTCTGTTCTCGTTGGTGTACAGCTACTTCAGCATTGCAGTCGGTCAGGACATCATGCGTGAGTTCCGAGACAGTCTGTACATGCATTTGCAGCGCATGTCCTTAAAATTCTTTACTGACACAAGGACTGGAGAGATTCAGTCGCGTCTTGCCAACGATGTCAGCGGCGTTCAATCGGTGGTAAGCGACACGGTCGCCGGTCTCCTGAGTAATTTTGTCATTGTTCTCTCCAGCATCGCCATCATGGTTCGCCTTGACTGGCGGCTCACGTTACTTTCGGTGGGTATCTTGCCGGTCTGGGCCTGGGTAGGCCTGCAGGTGGGCGGAGCCGCAAGAAAGATAAGAACTCTTACGCAAGAACAGCTTGCCGACCTGAATTCAACGATGCAGGAAACTCTTTCTATTTCCGGCATCCTTCTAACCAAAACAAGCGGCCGACAGGCGCTGGCACGGACGAAATTCAACAAAGAAAACCAGCTCCTGACCAAATCGCAGGTCAAGCAGGCGATTGTCATGCGATCGTTCTTTTACATGATCGGCCTCTCTTTTTCGGTGACACCCGTGCTGGTGTACTGGCTTGCTGGTTATCTGGTAAGCTCGGTTTCCGATAGGTCGCTAACGATTGGGACGATTGTCGCATTTACGGCAGCCCAGGCTGGACTGTTTTTTCCATTGCAAGGCTTGTTAAGCGCGCAGGTAGACATATCAAGCTCGCTCGCCCTCTTCGAACGAATCTTCGAATATCTTGACCTGGAGCCGGATGTCGTCGACTCACCTAATGCGATTGCGTTGACTCCGGAACAGGTTCTCGGCGCGGTCTCTTTCGAACATGTTTCATTCAAGTACGCGGAATCGTCGGATCGGCTGACGTTGGATGATGTGACGTTCGATGCTCGGCCCGGCGAACTGGTCGCCCTGGTCGGCCACTCAGGAGCGGGTAAGACCACCCTCACGTATCTCATTCCGCGGCTTTACGATGCCGTCACAGGCCGTGTCACCATCGACGGAATCGATGTGAAAGAGATCAAACTGGAGTCGCTCGGTTCTATCATCGCGGTCGTGACACAAGAGACGTATCTCGTCCACGATACGATCAAGGAAAATCTGAGATATGGTCGTCCGGATGCAACGGACAAAGAGCTTGCGGACGCGGCCAAAGTGGCAGCAATACATGATCATATCCTTTCGCTGCCGGACGGATATGAGACGGTTGTCGGTGAGCGCGGATATAAGCTCTCGGGCGGTGAAAAGCAGCGAATTTCCATCGCCAGAGCGGTACTGAAAAACCCGCGAATACTTATTCTAGACGAGGCGACATCGGCCCTTGACACACGATCGGAGCGGCTAGTTCAATCGGCGCTCGAACCCTTAATGCGTGGGCGAACGACATTCGCTATCGCGCACCGTCTGTCAACAATTCTGGCTGCAGATAACATAGTTGTCATGGACGGAGGGCGGGTGGTTGAGCAAGGGACGCATGAGAGTCTTTTGGCGCTGGGCGGCCACTATTCCGAGCTTTACAAACTGCAGTATCGGGATGAAGAGCCCACCCCAGTCACAGCCTGACAAAAATACCAGGTTTTTGCGGAAAGCAGACGAGAACGCCGCTCCATCTTTAAGTTCAAGCTACCCTGGCACGATTATCGCTCTGTAAAAGCTTATCGGCGTCCATTCGACGCTCAGCAATATCAGCACGGAGCGCTAAATTGAAATTATCCAAACCTTCCAAGTCGTTCTTGTTGTCCACCGGGATTCTAACAGGAACGCTCGTTGCTGCAACACTGGTAAGCAGCCCAAATCATAAACTCGCCGGCGTACCGACTGCCCAGGCAGCCACCGCTGCGGCCCTTCCCATTACAACTTCCTTCGCAGACCCGACCGGCTTTTATCTCACAATCTCGTCGAACGGCGACAACGTGCCTTCAAACGAATTTTTCCATCCACTCGGGACGAACGGCCGCGCTTGCGTCACTTGCCATCAGCCCGATGAAGCCTGGTCCATCACGCCGGGCGCCATCCAGGCGAAGTTCAATGCAACGTCCGGCATGGACCCGCTCTTCCGCACGGTGGACGGTTCCGTATCCCCCAACTTCCCGGTCTGCACAGTCCAGCAGCGCCGCGAAGCCTATAGCATGCTGTTGAACAAGGGCCTGATACGTGTCTCCTTGCCGGTACTAGGTTCCGCACAATTTTCGCTCGCGAATGTCTACGATCCGTATAACTATGCGGATGCCGACCATTTATCGCTTTTCCGGCGCCCCCTGCCGGCGACAAACCTCCGATTTCTGACTGCGGTCATGTGGGACGGGCGGGCAGTGGGCGGAAACGGATCAGTGACGGACGATCTTGAAGCGCAGGCGATCAATGCGATAGCAACGCACGAACAGGGCGCGGTTCAGCCTTCATCCGCCGACCTGGCGCAGATGCTTGGACTCGAAACAAACCTCTACACGGCGCAGAACTTCGATAAAGCGGCCGGGTGCTTGAACGCCGGTGGAGCAGCCGGGGGCCCGGTCGCCCTTTTGGACGACGACTTTTATGCCGGCATCAATGATGTGGCCGGCGGAGATCCAACCGGTAAGGCGTTCAATTCGAACGTCTTTACGATGTACTCGACGTGGAGCACGACGGCGAATAAAAACCCGGTTCTCGCGGCTGAGGCTTCCGTGGCTCGTGGAGAAAGGATCTTCGACGATCGCCAATTCGAAATAACCGGAGTGGGAGGTATTAACGACGTTATCGGGATACCCTCAGTTCCCGGTACTTGCAGCAGTTGCCATGACGACCCAACGGTTGGAAACCATTCGCTGCCGGAGTTTCTCAATATTGGGACGGCTGATGCTGCGCGTGCGACGGCTGATCTCCCAATCTATACGTTCCGAAACAAGGCAACCGGCGCCATAGTCCAGGTATCCGACCCCGGGCGTGGACTGATTACTGGAAACTGGGCTGATATCGGCAAATTCCGCACACCCATTCTCCGAGGTCTTGCCGGTCGAGCACCTTATTTCCATAACGGCTCTGCGCAGACTCTGGACGACGTAGTCGACTTTTACAACGGAAGGTTCAACATTGGATTGAGTGCGCAGGATCAAGCAGACCTGGTTGCGTTCCTGAAGACCCTCTAGCCGGTATCTTTACCGATTTCTCTCTGAGGCGATACTTATCCACGGGTGCCGAGTCGACCTGGCACCCGTGCATTTTGGAGCTCAGCGAATCTGCGCTCGTACCAGCGCACCTTCACTATCCTCTTTCTTTCTAATTTTTTAGATCGGCAATGCCGAATATTTAGCGTTAATGGCACAGGAATTGCATTTATATTTATTATTCATTGGAAGACCTCTTGCAAGTCCACTCTGTCCGAATTTGCATGCGTTCAGTCTTCGGCAGTCAACCTTTCGCTCGCCGCCTACTTTGCGGCATGCATCAATTATGTAGATAAGAGCTTCTCACGGACATGAGACAAGAGTTTGAAATACTCCTGCCAAGAAAGATCCCGACGCTGGGTGACCTTTCCGGCTGGACAACCGATCAATTGAGAACGCAGTGCCTGAAGGCGTTCCCAACCCATGAGCCGTTGTCGAACATCGACGCTGCTGAACAAACTTTTCTTGCGCTGCAAAACTTTCCGATTGAAGTCGACAACGAGCCGGTATTGGAGTTCGATAAAGAGGACAGCGCACACGACGCTTACTTTTACGTTAGCCGTGTGGAGCACGATGCACCGGCGGTTTTCGTCAGAATGGTCCTCTGGGCGAGAATGCTACTATTTCACGACATCAGTGAGGCTCCATCGTCGATTGAAGCCGAAAAGCTGAACTGTATCGACCGATCGCTTTCGAACTTGTTCGACTTTTGTCTGAGCAACGAGTCAAAATCGTATAAAGGCGTCACCGATTGGAAGAGCCGAGGGACATCGGTATTGGCGCTCAATCGCTGGGTACGTGGGCACCAGGTATTTGCGGCGCTGACTCAAGGTCTTGTTCTATGCTTTCAAACCCTGGATCGGTCAATGCGTTCCGGGAATATCGACCTAACGCGTAAGTCGCTCGATCTCGCCGTGTGCCTCTTCGAAGCTTCCGGCGCCGCATTTGAATTGACCGGCGACTTTCCTCCGAACGACTACAACGATCATATCCGTCCAAGCATGATGCCGCCATTTTCTCTTGAGCCTCTGAGCGGCACGATGTCTGCCGATCACCGCAGGCTGGTTCAAATCATGCGTGACATGAAACCGACATTGAACGCGCTGAGGGTGCGGGAGAGCTCGCGCCATGACAGACTTTCGGCGGCACTTGCAGCGGTTTATGAAAGCCATAAATTCGTCTGCAGCAAATTTGTGGGAGAGAAGAAAAGTTTAATCACCTCCGAATCAAGCGAAAAAGCGGGAGTGGAGCTTATCGACCAATTCAAAAAGGTTCGGATGAAGGTTTTCGAGCCTACATCGGCGCCAAGACGGGATTCCGTATCACAAGAGAGACCTCTAAAATAAAGCACTCGCAACCTAACATGTTAATAGTTAAAAATGTAAGTAGTGCCTCGAAACGCAGATAATGAGCACGCAGAAGCAGTAGTAAGCGATAGATTAATGAATAACGAATTACCCAAACCCGACCACAGCCTTGCAGCAGCACCAATCAATACCCAGGCGATCGCCATCGTTGGCGTCAGCGGCAGGTACCCGAACGGAGCGGACACTCCGGAGCTGCTGTGGAAAACGCTCATATCTGGAGTCGATGCGGTCACTGAAGCCAAGGGAGACCGATGGGACCTGGGATGGCATAACTCCGATCACAACAAGCAGTGGCGAGTCTATACTCGCGCAGGAGGCTATGTCGATCAGATTGCCGGGTTTGACGCCGACTTCTTTGGTATGTCAGCCCGTGAAGCGCAGCAAGTCGACCCGCAGCAGCGTCTACTTTTAGAGCTCGCCTGGGAAGCGCTGGAAGACGCGATGATGGCGCCCCGTGGACTTGCCGGATCAAATACCGGCGTATTCATCGGCATTTCCAGCAATGACTACGCAGCTCTGCTTGGCAAGGACGCTCCAAACGCCTACTCAAACACCGGAAGCTCCTTCAGCATCGCGGCAAACCGAATTTCTTATGTGTACGACTTCCATGGGCCAAGCGTTGCAGTAGATACCGCCTGCTCATCAAGCATCGTCTGCATCCACCAGGCCTGCCGCGCCATTATTTCGGGAGAGTGCACAATGGCTCTCGCCGGAGGCGTGAGTCTCCTGACCCATATTCGACCGTGGCTCGGGTTTGCGCGTGCATCGATGCTTTCTCCTACCGGCAGATGCAAAAGTATTGACGCAAGCGGTGATGGTTATGTCCGGTCGGAAGGCGGCGGTCTGGTCGTACTTAAATCCTTAGCCGATGCGGAAAGAGACGGAGACCGCATCCTTGGTGTGATCCTGGCCAGCGGAGTTAATTCGGATGGTCGGACAATGGGACTGTCGATGCCGAATGACCTTGCGCAGGAAACTTTGTTGCGAAAAGTGTATACGTCTATTGGCGTCGCACCGGAAGATGTTGTTTACGTCGAAGCTCATGGAACGGGCACAGCCGTTGGCGATCCTCTTGAATGCGGTTCTATCGGCCGGGTGCTTGGCGCACCGAGAGCGGATGGTTCGCGACTGTTGATCGGTTCAGTAAAGTCGAACATCGGGCACCTGGAAGCCGCGTCAGGTATTGCTTGCCTCACCAAGGCTCTGCTCGCGCTCAAACATCACGAAATACCAGGAAATCTTCACTTCGAGACACCCAACCCGAAAATCGATTTCGAAGGTTGGAAGCTTGATGTCGTCGATAAAAACACGCCGTTCCCGGAGACCGACAAGCCTGCGATCATCGGAGTTAACTCTTTTGGCTTCGGCGGAACAAACGCTCACCTCGCGCTGCAAGAGTACCGACCGACAAAGAGCGAAGAGTATTCCGAAAGCGAACTATCAACGAGTCGAAACCTGCTGGTGATCTCAGGTGCGACTGAGAACGCGCTCAAGGCTGTCGCCCAAAACTTCATCGATTACCTGGAATCTGCATCAACTGAAAAATGGGATGATATCTGCGCTGCCGCTGCGCTTTGCCGCAGCCCACAGAAGTACCGACTGGTTGTTTCAGCTGCCTCGCCGGAAGAAGCGATTTCACGTCTCAATGGCTTTTTAGCCGACAAAAAGTCAACTGGCTATGCCGCTGGAACAGTGTCTTCCGATAGCGGGCCTATTGCGTTCGTCTATTCGGGTAACGGTCCTCAGTGGTGGGGTATGGGGCGTGAGCTGCTCGGCAGCAGCCCAGAATTCCGCGCTATGATCGAAGAGATCGACCAGTTCTTTACTCCACTGTCCGGCTGGTCGCTCATCGACGAGATGGGACGCCCGGAATCGGACAACCGCATTTCGCTCACCGAATATGCGCAGCCGCTCTTATTCGCGCTGCAGCTTGGCTTGACCAGCCAACTGCGACAGGCGCATATCCATCCTAAGGCCGTCCTCGGCCACAGTGTGGGCGAGGTAGCGGCCGCGTATGTGTCCGGCGCTCTGAGCCTCGAACAGGCTACCCAGGTGATCTATCATCGCAGCATGGCGCAGTCCTTAACTGTCGGCGCCGGCGCCATGGCGGCCCTTGGTATCAGCGCTGACGCGGCAAAAACTGCGATTGAGTCGGTGTCCGGATGGCTTGAACTAGCCGCATCGAACGCCCCGAACGCCGTGACAGTTGCCGGCGGCCCTGACGAACTGGAAATACTGCGTCAAAAAATCACCGAAGAAGGTAAATTCGCACGGGTACTGCCGCTCAACTACGCGTTCCATTCTAAAGCCATGGACCCGATCCGAGATCGTTTGATAGAATCGCTTGATGGCCTCTCGCCCAGTGAGACGGCGGTTCCGTTTATTTCGACGGTCGATGGTGTTGAATTGGCAGGAGCCGCACTTGGCGCAGAATATTGGTGGCGCAACATCCGGGAGCAGGTGCGATTTCACGAGGCTGTCGACCACCTATTGAAGGAACGAGGGTTTACCGTTTTTATTGAGGTTGGCCCCCATCCTGTTTTGCGTGACTATGTTCTGCAGTCAGCTAAGGCTCGAGACCTTAATATTACGGCATTGCAGTCCCTTCGGCGGCCGGGTTCGAAGGGACCGGAGCCGGAAGAAGAAAACCTATGGACCGCGATCTGCGCCTGCTATGCCGCAGGCGCCGGCCAGATTGATCAACTCTTCACTCGGCCTCGCGTCGATATTCCTGAGCTTCCGCTTTATCCGTGGCAGCGCGAACGCCATTGGCGCGGCGGCGTGACTCTTCCAGAAGCTTACTATCCTACAGAGCGAGATCATCCGCTTCTCGGCTACCGGCTGC
Source organism: Armatimonadota bacterium (assembly GCA_003134215.1). Taxonomy (GTDB): domain Bacteria; phylum Armatimonadota; class Armatimonadia; order Armatimonadales; family Capsulimonadaceae; genus BOG-944. Next base: position 3,372 of record PLAD01000051.1, on the reverse strand, counting down.
CGTCCGCAGACGGAGTTTGGGAGGTCACTCTCAACACCGAAATTCTTACCTATCTTCCCGATCATGTCGTCCAGGGCGCCGCGGTGTTCCCGGCCGCGGGTTACATCGAGCAGGCGCTCAGCGCCGCTAAGGCAGTTCTCGGCTCCGGGACGGTCGAGATCGAAAACTTCGAAATACTTCGTCCACTCGTCGTTCCAGAACATGACGAACCGACAGTTCAGTTATCGGCGGACTTAAAAGACGGTACATTCGAAATCCGCTCTTTGCTGGATAAGTATGAAGCGAATTGGACCGTCAATTCCAAAGGCCGATTTACGAAAAGCGACGGATCACGCGCCGTACCCTCGGTCAATATCGACGGTCTGGCAGCGAAATTGCCAGTACAAATCGGAAGTGCAGAGCATTACGCCGGGACTGACGGCCGCGGGCTGACATACGGCCCCTACTTTCAAGGCGTTAAAAATATTCACTTAAGCAGCCAGGGCTCCAATGTACGCGAGGCTTTGGGAGAAATTTCGCTGCCGGAACTTGAGACGCCGGAGTTCGTATCCTATCTGTCCCATCCCAGCCTTCTCGACTCCTGCCTGCAAGTTCTGGTGACTCTCATCTCACAAAATGAACGGGATACCGTATCAGCTATCCCGGTACAGGTAGAGAAAATCCGCAGTTACAAAGCCCTGCCGAGCCGGCTGTACTGTCATGTCATCATGCGCAAGGAAAGTGAACGCTCTGCAGTTGCAGATTTCGAGATCTGCGATGCTGACGGGGCGGTGGTGATGACGCTCGAAGGCGCCAGATGCCAGAAGGTCGATTTCAAGCAAGGAGCGCCCGCGCCGCTTATCACCGACTGGTGGCGCCCGGATCATGTCTTTGCAGCGGATTCAACCAGACTCGAATTAGCGTCCCCAACACAAATTCTGGAAACTGTGAGAGCGAAAGTGAAGGCGATTGCGGAAATCTGCAGCCGGCCTGAGTATTACAGTGTAGTTCTACCGAAGTTCAACCGGCTGGCTGCCGCTTATTCGTCGGCTGTTCTGAACGCCCTCTGGGCGGAAGACGGCGAGTTCGACATCACAAAGCTCGCACGCCGAGGCAAAGTCGTGCGCGACCAGCAGACACTGCTCAAGCGACTGGTAGAAATTGCAGAAGAGGACAAACTGCTGACACGCGGCGAGCGCGGATGGCTGTGGGACAGAGCACAATCCATTGAGAGTCCTGAAACGCTCTGGCGTGAACTGTTCTACGCCTATCCCCAGTACCAGACGGAGTTGCTTCTTATTTCTCGAGCAGGCGACAGACTTCTCAATGTTCTGCGCGGCGATTCCGCACCGCTGATCTCCGAAGAAGGCGACTTCAGCGGAGGCTCTTCGGACACACTTGTCGACACAGCTCCGTTTCAAATATTCTACAGCCGAGTTGTACGCGAGGTACTAACCTCTCTCGTAGCCGATTGGCCCGAGAACCGACCGATTAGGATTTTGGAAATCGCCGGGAATGCCGGCGGACTGACATCGACTCTCCTCGCCGTTCTCCCTCCGGATCGAACGGACTACCTCTTCACCGATCCGTCGGACAGTGCAATTGGACGAGCGGAGCAGCGCTTCCGCAACTGCCGCTTTATCCGGTTCGCAGAGCTCGGTCTGGATGATGACACGGCTCAAGGGCTCACCGAAGGCTACTTCGATATAGTCATCGCCCCGAATGCACTGCATAAGGCGTCAAAAGTCAAAAATGTTCTGAACCTCATCACTAAAGCCGCCGCCTTGAATGGAGTCGTTATCGCAGTCGAAGCGCACGATCAGCGTCTGACCGATATCGTCTTCGGCCAGGACCCGTCCTGGTGGGAGCCGGCCGATTCCGACATTCGTTCTGAGTCCCGACTGTTGAGCGCCGACGGCTGGACAAGCGTCTTGTCAGCCAACGGATTCGAGAATATCACTTCGATAGGTGATCAGGTCCGTGATCCGCAACAGACAGTTATCGTCGCTCGAGCTCAATCGCAAAGTACGCTCGCTGAACCAACTGAAGTGTTGCCAAGCCAAAGCCGGCTTCTCCTTGTTGGACAAGGCGAATTGGAGAGCTCATTCATTCGCAGCCTGACCGCTTCACTAAAATCTGCCGGAGGAACAGTTCGTATCCACTGCCCATCCGAGGATGAGAATCTGCCGGAGAGCTTAAAGTCGATCGCACAGAACGCGAAAATAGACGAAATTGTCCAGTTGACCGGCCTAACAACCAGCCAGATCGCCGGCGAGCCTTTGCTCAGCCAGCAAAACCAGCGCTGTCTCTCGACATTGAAATTGGTGCAAAGCCTGGAAGCAGCGCAGCTTGAGCACGCTCCGACAATCGCGCTTGTAACGCACGGCGCATTGGCGACGGCAGGCGGCGCGGGACCAATTGACCCCGGGCAGGGGCCGCTGTGGGGACTTGGAAGAGTCATTTGCAGCGAATTGCCCGGATTGAACTGCCGACTGATCGACCTGCACGGCGCCTTAGATAATGCGTTCACCGCAGAAGCGCTGGCAGCTGAATTAAATAGACGGGACGATGAGAATGAGGTTCAGATTGTCGACGGTTTACGCTACGTTAACCGCGAGCGGCTGACGACGTTAACCGAAGAGGTGCGAACCGGACTGACGCCGAATTCCAAGCCGGCCCCGTTTGTCCTCGACTTCAGCCCGCAAGGCGGTTTGGACTCGCTCTTTTTACGCGCCTATGACCGCAGGCCGCCTGGTCCCGGCGAGGTGGAAATCGAAGTACGCGCCGCCGGACTCAATTTCCGCGATGTGCTCTGGGCCATGGGAATGCTGCCTGAAGAGGCGGTTGAACACGGCTTCTCCGGGCCGACGATCGGCATGGAATGCGCCGGCAAAATTGTAGCCGTTGGTAAAGGCGTTGTGAACGTCAAAGCCGGAGACCGGGTTATTGCATTCGCATCTTCGTGCTTTGCCAGCCATGTTACTACCAGCGCCGGTTCGGTCGCGCCGATACCGGAAAACATCAGCTTTGAAGAAGCCGCGACAATACCCACGGCGTTCCTGACTGCCTACTATGCGCTGGAGCACCTTGCACGCCTGGCCCCCGGAGAGCGTGTCCTCATTCACGGCGCAGCCGGAGGAGTCGGCTTAGCCGCCGTCCAGATCGCAAAGCTGCGCGGCGCAATTGTCTTTGGAACAGCCGGTTCGGACGGAAAACGGCGTGTTCTTGATATGCTGGGAGTCGACCATGTCCTCAACTCCCGATCACTGGAGTTCGCCGATGAAATCATGAGACTAACCGACGGTGTAGGTGTCGACATCGTGTTGAACTCGCTGGCTGGTGAAGCGATCACCAAGAGCCTGCAGGTGCTGCGCCCATTTGGACGGTTCCTGG
>PLAD01000069.1 GCA_003134215.1 Armatimonadota bacterium | reverse complement strand
GACTATTTCATGGACCATCCGATCCTACGTCAGGAAGGCGAAGAGCAAAATGCGCTGCTGCGACAGTTTATTGAGCTGATCCGGCGGTGCGGAGTAATCGGCATGTCGCGGATCGTCGTTCCCTTCGTCGATATTTCGCGCATCCAATCACCCGACGACGCTGAAAGTCTTGTCCGGTTTATCGAGGCAGCGGTTCCGACTGCAGTCGATGCACAGGTAGAGATCCATCTGGAAACCGACCTCGCCCCAGCGCCTTTCGCCGCCCTCCTCGACCGTCTGGACTACCCGGTCGTCAAGGCGAACTACGACTCCGGTAATAGCGCTTCACTCGGTTACGACTGCCGGGACGAGTTTGCAGCCTACGGCTCGCGAATCGGCAGTGTGCATATTAAGGACAGAGTGGTCGGCGGCGGGACAGTACCGCTCGGCTCGGGCAACGCCGATCTTCCGGCGCTGTTTCGCGAATTGAAAGCGGTCCAATATAGCGGACACTACGTTCTTCAGGTCGCGAGAGGTGAGGCAGGTAAGGAGACCGAACTTGCAGCGCGGAACCGAATCTATGTCGAAAAGCTGCTCACAGACGCAGGACTGCAAGTATGACGAAGGTTTTGATGATCGGTCTTGGCGGTGTCGGCCAGCGCCACTTGCGAAACCTCCGGTCAATACTCGGCCCCGACACGGAGTTTTTGGCCTATCGCGTGCGAGGGCTCTCTCAGGTGGTGACCACAACGCTTCAGGTCGAGAGCAGCAAGAGTGTCGAAGAAGAGTACGCAGTTAAGGCTTTTTCCAACATCGAAGCAGCACTCGACGAAAAGCCTCAGATCGCGGTCATTTGCAATCCAAGCTCCGCCCATGTCCCGGCTGCGCTTGCCTGTGCTAAAGCGGGATGCGACCTGTTTATCGAAAAGCCGGTATCAAGCTCGTTATCCGGTCTTGCCGAGCTGACAGAAGTGTCGGAACGCAGCAAACTGACCGTCATGGTGGGTTATCAGCTCAGATATCATCCATGTTTTCTTAAAATTTTAGAATTACTTAATTCCGGAATTCTTGGGNNCTTCTTGGAGTGCGCGCAGTCATTGGGGAATATCTCCCAAACTGGCATCCTTACGAAGATTACCGCGCGATGTATGCATCGCGCAGCGAACAAGGCGGCGGGGTTGTCCTGTCTCAGATTCACGAGTTCGACTATCTTTACGCACTGTTCGGAGCGCCGTCGAAGCTTTACGCAATCGGAGGCCATTGGAGCCACCTGGAGATCGACGTCGAAGACACAGCAAGTGTACTGATGCACTGCACATATTCGGGACGGGCTTTGCCCGTGCAGCTGCATCAGGATTACCTACAAGACCCGGCCCACCGTCAATGCGAGATCATCGGCGACCGGGCACGCCTTGTGGCGGACTTCCGAAACTTGAAGGTCTCGCTCTACTTACCAGGCGCCGCTTTGCCCACCGTTTTCGGTTTCGATGGTTTTGACCGCAACGAAATGTTCCTCAGTGAGATGCGCCATTTCCTGAACTGTGTCGAAACGCGACAGAAGCCGATTGTGGATCTGGCGGAAGGTATCAAAAGCTTAAAGATAGCTCTTGCGGTAAAGGAATCGATCGCGAAGGATATATTGGTGGATGTCAATGTCTGAAAACGACAATACCGGGCAGTACCTTGATTCGATCTTCGGACTGAACGGGAAGGTAGCGCTGATCACCGGAGGCGGCGGGCTGCTCGGCCGGCAGCACGCAGAAGCGATAGCTAAAGCCGGCGGGACACCGGTGCTGCTGGATATCGACGAACCTGCAGCCGTCGATGCGGCAGAACAGATCGGGATGGACTTTGGCATTCCGGCCCTGGGTTTGTTGCTCGATATCACATCGCCTACAGCAGCAACCGCTGTCCTCGATAACTTATTGGATCGTTACGGAAGGATCGACATTCTGATCAACAACGCATCGAACAATCCCAAGATGGAGAAGACAGACGATGTCAATTTTTCACGTCTGGAGAGCTTCACGCTGGATCAGTGGAACGCCGACCTTTCAGTGGGCCTCACCGGCGCATTTGTTTGTTCGCAGGTTTTCGGATCGGAGATGGCGCGTCGCGGGTCCGGCGTTATCCTTAATGTGGCATCGGACCTGGCCTTGATCGGTCCGGACCAGAGAATCTACCGCGACGAGAGTCTCCCGGAACATCTACAGCCGGTCAAACCGGTGACGTACTCGGTCGTCAAATCGGGACTGATCGGCCTCACCCGCTATCTCGCAACCTACTGGGCGAGCTCAGGAGTTCGTGTCAACGCTATCTCACCCGGCGGCGTCGAAAATGGCCAGCCCGGTGAATTTATGGCGAAGCTGACAAATCTGATTCCGCTTGGACGGATGGCAAACATTGACGAGTACCAGGGCGCGATCATCTTCCTCTGCTCAGAAGCTTCCAGCTACATGACCGGCGCAAACCTCACAATAGAAGGCGGCCTCACCTGTTGGTAAGTCAAGCACTGCTATTCCTTGTTTGAAAGTTGCGTAAGCTCCGGCTTTGCCTTAATCGGTCTCGATGTCAGATAACTGTGTACTGCTACACACCAAAAAAAAGTTAGGTAAACGAACGGATAGACGAGGAACCGTTCGGCAAGTGAATGGGTCCCCGACAGCAGCGGGTCTGCCAGGCAGCTCAATAGAGCAGCTATCGACGCTGTCAGAACTAATTTGTTCCTTGATCGAAGGTACGTTAGGGCTGTGATCGAAAGAAAAATTCCTGGGCAGAGGAAACGTTCGATCGTAACAATAAGATTATCCGGCGCGCTTAAAAGGACCAGCGTGGTGACGACAAAAGTTCGGATGGGGGTCAGCCAGTCGACAACGAATCTGCCCATCGTTGTTTGGATATACGATGCCAGTCCCGCTCCTCCCGCGCCTACCGTCCTCGATCCAGCAGCGACTTGAGTTGCGAAGGGATAGTGACGCACAGCAATTTTTTCCAGCACGAACCAACCGACTTCGCAAATGACAGCATACGCTGCATCAGCGCGCCGTACGTTTGTCAACAAGACAGCAACGGGCAAAAAGATGGCGTCTTCCTTGGAAATCATGGCA
>PLAD01000187.1 GCA_003134215.1 Armatimonadota bacterium | reverse complement strand
GACCTGGGCTATGAGACTCCAAATCGCCGCGTTGAAAAGCACCGAGACAATCAAGGCCGCAATCAGGCGCTCACGCAGTCTGTCTTTTGGAATCCGCAACCCTGAGCCGTTGATAAAATCGACGGCATCTTCCTCGGCGCTCTGTTGGATTTCATCATGCAGGTTACTGGACGGCACTTTGATCCTCCGTGGCTGTTGCAATTGAGAAACTGTTGATTCCCACTTTTCTCGATGCGTCGATACAGCCGACGACCAGACCTTCAGGGACGCTTTCGTCGGCGTTGATTACCACAGACTCGGTCGATAAATCCACGTTCGGCGCTGCGTCATTGAGAAGTGTGCTACCGACATTTTGCGGGTCGACCGGTGCCTTGTTGACATAGATCTGTCGGCTTTTGTCGATCGTAATGATCAGATCGTTCGACTGCTGCTTTTGCGCCGTTTCTGCCTTCGGCAGGTTAACCGGCAGTCCGTTCAGCTTCACCAACNNCGATCATCGGAATGATTTCGATCTTGGTGCGTTTTAGTTCACGCCGGCGTTTGAACTCCACGGCTCTGTCCTTTCGTTTCTAGAACGCGGCTGTCGCCAGCGTGCTGACTTGCTCTTTCGGATTGACGAATATGCTCCAGCAAATTTGTCAGCTTCGTCGCTCCTTGCTCGGTTTCTGTGATGATCGTTCGCAGACGGGCGGCGAAGTAGTTGTAGGCGGCGAAGCAAATGACGGCGATAATCAGTCCGGTCGCGGTAGCGTAGAGCGCTTCGCCGACGCCGGATAAAACCGAGTCGGAATTGCCGTGATGCGTCTGCATCGCGATCGCATTGAATGCGCCGATCATGCCGACAATCGTGCCGAGAAGCCCAAGCAGCGGGGCAATAGTAGTGATGGTGTCCAGGACCGGAAGCAGATGTTCCAGGCGGATGAAATAATCCTGGCCGGTCTCCTCAATCAGACGTTCCACTTCCCGCGTCGGATGACTGCGATGATTTAAAACGACATATAGGGACGATCCGAGCGGGCCGCCGGCCTTTTCAGAAAGGGTAGATGCCTGGTCGAATTTGTGCTGCCTCGACAAACTGAGAACCTCACGGAGCAGTCCCGCAGGGACTGCTCCGAACTGTCGGAAAGCGAGGCACCTCTCGACAATAACTACTATTGCTCCGAGCGCGATCAAAAGAAGTGGGTACATGACCAATCCCCCGCCGTGGACGAATTTCACGATGTTTTCTATCACTGATATTTCCTTTTACTTTTGTCTGAGCGCTTAAAATTTCGCGCTGGTGGTGAGTAGGAGCGTTCTGGCTTGCTGGAAACGGGTTCCGCTGAAGCCGGAGTTGAAGTTGTCTACTGCCAACGAATTGAAGAGATTGACGACGTCGAGCTGCAGTCCCGCAAATCCGAGCGCCCTCGGACTGCTGGCGACGCGGACGTCTACCTGCGCTCGAGGAATAGTGTGTCCATCCTGCAAAATACCGCCGCCGTCGGGTCCGACCGGCCCAACCGACGTCAGTGCGCTCGACGCTTCTCCGCTGCCAAAGTACAGAGTGCTGGAAATATAGGCCTTGGAAAGCCATGTGTACGTAACACCGGTGGTCAGCGTGTCGTATTGTGTGTGGTCGTTGACAATTGGCGCTGGGCCTCCGACTTCGTTCAGTCCGCCCGGACGGGCGACACTGTACGAATAGGCGACGAAAGCGCTCGTTCCGACATTGTTCCGAGGGGTCAAGTCATAGGAAAGTTCGAGCCCGTGGACACTGGCGTACTGGTAGTTTAATGTCGTCAGCGCCCCGATTTGCGTAAACGGAATGAGTATTCCGGTATCGTCCTGATTGTGGATGTTTTTGTAGTAGTAGTCGATCTTCGTCGTCTGTGTGCTGCCGATCTGCTTTTCGACGCTCGTTTCGTACTGATCCCAGGTTTCAGGTTTGATGGAGTAACCGACAATCGCGCCCTGTGCGAGCGGCGGCTGCGTGAACAGCTTGTCGTAGGAGACTCGAGCGACAGTTGCACGTCCAAGGGAATAAGCGGTGTTAACTCTCGGAGAAAGCTCGCCGGTGGTAAGTGTCGTCGAATTGGTATATCCCTGATTGCTCGCGCTATGCTGGCCCTGATGGAACGCATCGTACCTTGCGCCGTAGTTGACGGTGAAGCGCGACGATTCTTGCCAGGTATCTTGAACATATGCGGCGCCGTAATAGCCGCTTTTGTTGACGTAGACCGTCGGGAACGTCTCGCCAGGACCGGCCAAAGTCACTACAGGATTATTCAACGCATCTATCGAACCAGTTGGCGTCACTCCCTTCGGGAGAAACGGATTGGTCGGGATACTGGACTCTCCTAACTGATAGATATTTGCCAGCGCATCCAGAGCGAGCTGACTTTGCGGAGTGAACTGGTAGCTCTCCAGACCAGTCTGGGCATCGTAGATGAAACCCGCCTTGTAGTTGTGCTTTGTCGCGCTCTTAGTTAAGCTCGCCTGAATCTGACTCTGGTTGTACTGGCGCATGACATTTGGATCGAACTCAATTGAGTTATCGGTCGTCGTCAATGTGCCGTCAG
>PLAD01000376.1 GCA_003134215.1 Armatimonadota bacterium | reverse complement strand
AGCGGTGAGGATTGAAACAAAAATGTTAGTGGCACGCTTAGCAGAATTAGCAGGTTGCACCGCTCCGGTTGGAGCGGTGAGGATTGAAACTTAAGTATAATCTGGATGGGACATCGGTTTTATTCGTTGCACCGCTCCGGTTGGAGCGGTGAGGATTGAAACTTGACAAAATTAAGGCCGAGTATCCAAGTATGTGGGAGGATTTAACGAAGTGAAAGAAAAACTGAACGAATACGANNTGTATGGCGCATGGGTTCATACGCGACCGATTATCCAGGGGAGCGGCCCGACCCCGATCATCCCGGCCAGTTCCTGCATGGCGCTGTTCCGCCGGGCGACGAACCGGAACAGTCCGACGAAGGAAAATAGTGGTCGGCCCATTGACGTTGCACCGCTCCGAAAGTAAACGGCGCATTCCGGCAAGGGCCGTATGATAACGGCGAGGAGAACAATAATGCCCGAAGAACAGAAACCGGAACCAACGCGGCGAACGCCGGAACAGAATCAGCGGGCACACTCGAACGTGACCAGCATATTCGACGCCTATAGACGAGGCGGCAGGGAAGCAATGAAGAACAGATATCGGACAACTTCGATCAAATGGAGCGGGACCGCGAGGGGGCAGATGCAGATGATTAATGATTATGAGGAAGTGGAAATTGATAGGTAGTCGGTTCGATCCCGGATTCTAGCAAGGGCATTTCGGCTTCGCTCAATGCGACAACATTGTGATGGTTTTGCTGGGTTAGGTTGGACGGGTCTATGACCTGATACCGGGGAGAGAACACTCATTGAGTGGAGACTGAAAAAGCGCCGCCCTTCTGGGTCTGGCGTTATTTTGTTGGTTTCGTGTACACTGTGCGACAATTATGGGATTTGGATCGATTTTATCGCTAATTGCGGCGGGGGAAAATGCCGATACTATTACCAGGGTGTATTTCTTGGCCGGCGGCATGAGACAGATATGACAGCGCCGACAACTAACACTGATTTTGATTTGGGACAGCACAATGTCTGGGTGCGTGTCGATCACGGCGCTCTGAGGCGAAATGCCGAAGCGGTCAGATCATTTCTTAAGTCAGGCGACGGCGGTTCGCCGGACTTGATGGCTGTGGTGAAGGCGAACGGATACGGGCATGGCGTCGGCAATGCGGCGCAAGCTTTTCGGGACGGCGGGGCGGGTTGGTTCGGGGTGACTTCTATTGTCGAGGCCGACGAACTGATCGCCTCGGGAATAGACCCGGCTGAAACTCCGATCCTGGTCTTTTCGCCATTAGTAACCGAACGGCAGTGCGACGATGCTCTGCGCGGCGGTGTCCATTTGACAGTCTGCGACCCAGGTCACATCGACCTGGTCGACCGTGCTGCGAACCGGCTGGGTGTCGTCGCCAATGTCCACCTCAAGGTTGATACTGGAATGGGCCGATTAGGGCTGCCGCCGGCGGGCGCGCTAAAAACAGCGTCGGAGATACTCCGCCGACCATCGTTGAAATTGACCGCAGTCTATACGCACTTTGCCCGGGCGACCGAAAACGATTTGACACCGACACGCACTCAATTAAAGAAGTTCACCGAGTTCTGCGACTCTCTCGCGGCCAGCGGCGCTGCGCCTTTCCTGCGCCACTGCGCAAACTCCGCCGCATTGGCGCGTCTGCCGGAAAGCCGACTGGACCTTGTCCGCGCCGGCACATTACTGTACGGCCAATATCCCAGCTCCGATGTGCCGAAGCTGCCCGGCCTTAATGCTTCAACATTATTCCTGGAGGCACGAGCAACCTTTGTCCACGACCTTCCCGCCGGAGTCAGCGTCGGATATGGCGCCGAATATAAAACGACGCGTCCGACACGGGCTGCTGTGATACCGGTTGGGTTTGCGGACGGCGTTGCCATGCAGCCGTCCAGCGTCACTCAGGGTGTGCGCGGGCTCAAGCAGCTTGTCGCAGGACTGGTGAAACCACAGGGCCTCTTTGTCAAGTTCGGCGGCTTTGCGGCGCCGGTGATCGGCCGTGTCGCGATGCAGATGATCGTCGTCGATGTTACCGATGCACCGACTGCTGTCGCGGCAGGCGACATTGCAGCAGTTCCAGCGCGGAGACTTGCCATCAGCGCCTCTCTTCCCAGAATCGTTGTCAATAAGGAAATCGCGCCATGAAGTATCGATTGGTGACTGCCGCAGTCGCACTTTTGGTTGTCTGCTCCTTCTCGGCAGCTTTCGGGAGCACGCCGAAAGTGGTCGAGCCGACGAGTTATCGTCAGATGGCCGCCGAACTAAAGCTGGACCAGAAGATTTCCCCGCTCATCCATGTTTCAATCATCGGCTATTCCGCGAAAGATAAACGTCCGATCCTGATAGTGCGCCTCGGCGAACCCGCGCCCGGCCGGACCGTAATCCTTGCAACATGCCGTCAGCACGGCGATGAACCGTCGGGCACCGAAGGCGCGCTTACCGTAATCAACCAGGCCGCCCGCAACCCGGAATCGGCGCAAAGCTTTCGCTCGCTCTGTCTGTACATCATCCCGATGGTCAATCCAGACGGCGCCGAGGCGGAGACCAGGCGCAGCGGCGTGCATGCCGACCTCAATCGCGATTGGGGCGTCTTCCATCAGCCCGAAACCCGTGCAGTCCGAGACATTGTCGCGAAGATCCATCCGCAGTTTATCGTCGATATCCATAGCTGGGATATGATCGACCCCTTTCGGCAGGTTTGCCTGGAAGGTCCGCGAGAAACCGCCGGTATCGGCCAGAATCTGCTCCTGCCCATCGCTGACCTCCAGGCGAGGGCGGCCTACGGCCTTGCGGCGGCGTCGAACCAGACTATCGCGGCGCCCACCTACGGCAGCGATGCAGAACCCACACTCGCCCACCGTTACTTTCTGCTTACCGACCACATCGCATCACTTCTCTTTGA
>PLAD01000120.1 GCA_003134215.1 Armatimonadota bacterium | reverse complement strand
GCGTTTTGGGCGACTTATGTCCTTGAGCTTGCCATCGAACGCGGAGAGGTGGAGGCCGCGGTGTCATTCATTCGCGACCGCTGGTCGGTGATGATGTCGACGGGGACCACCTGGGAAGGCTTTACGTGGTGGGAAGAAAGCGGAGAGTCGTCGTGCCACGCATGGACCAGCCATCCGTCCTATCATCTGGTGAATGCCCTGGCAGGCATTTTTCAGGCATCCGCCGGATGGCGCGATGTGACGATACGGCCAACGTTCATAACGGGTCTCGACTCTGCGTCGGCTGTAATTCCGTCGCCAATTGGCGACATCGTTTCGAGTTGGAACCGCTCGGACGATCGTATTGAGGGAGTAATCAAGCTCCCCAACGGCGTGTCCGGCAGACTGATTTTACCGGGCAGGAATGCCGAGGCAATTTCGGGCGATGTCTCCTATGTCCTGTGAGTAAGCTTCGGCAAATCACACGGCGAATCAGGTTAGAATTTCCTTCTCGTATCGTTTTCGATTTCCGCCTTATGCTGCCATACTCTGTGTCCGATTTTGTCCGGAAATTCGGTGTTGTAAATTTGGCCGTCGGGCTGCTTTCTCAGCTCGTCGGCGGGCGGCTCGGTTCAGGTTGGAGCTTGGCGAGTGCGATATAAGTTCTTGTTCGGAAAGCTGAGCGGATTCAGCATCGATTTCGGTTTCCAGATCGGTCATCAGTCGGCGAAACATGGCCGTTTCGGTCATTTCGAAAGTCAGCGGAGTCTCCCGAAGAATCTCATTTTCCAATCGAGTAATTTCGCGGAGGGTTACGTGATCTACTTTGGCTTCGATGAAGACGCCGGACTTGGTGTTTACGAACCTTTGGAGGATTAATCCGGTGTCGTCGCCGGGGACATCGGGGTCGGCACCTGCGGCTCGCTATTTGATGAGCTTATTGAGCATATTGAGGCGGTCGATCTTTCCCGAAATCTGTTTTGAACGTCGTAATTTGCATTTGCTTTCATAATGGCAAATTAACGTCTGTCAAAAGTAACATCGAAGATCCACAGCTGTGAATTATCTACGCACGGGCCAGATGCGATGAGTTATGTTTGCCACAACGCCGGTATACCGGTGACTTTTGAGCGATCAGCTAATGCGGGTGGTATTCGCTTATGCTTGATTTTGGGGATTTGGCCATTTGGCAGCAACACCAGGTGGAGAGGGTGAGGCTGATGCAGAGGACGAGAAACGCGAGGACACGGACGACCTGTGCAATAGTGGTGTCCAGCGGGAGGACGCCCCAGAGGCTGAAGAGGTAGTTCCAGTCATGGATAACGTCCCCTCCTCCGCCGAGCGAAACGAGGGGCAGGACCTGGGCGCGGGCATCGGCCATGTAGGCGGCCATGCCGTACATGCTGTACGAGAGCCAGGAGCCGGCCACTCCGATGGCGTAGTAATCCCGCTGGTGCAAAAACGAGACTCCGAGGGCGATCGGGCCGGCGAGCTGGGTGATCGAACCGCCGGCGACCATGATCGGCTCGTTATTGAAGATTCGGAAAATCACATGGCCGGCTTCGTGGATCGCCAGAGTCAGGCCCTGAAATATGTCGTAGGCGTCATCGCTGAGCGCATGCTGCACGCCCATGTAAGCGAGCGCCAGGATGAGCAGCGCACGTAATGGCCAGTTGCGGCCTTGACACCATGAGACGGCGTCCTCCTTGAGATCGCGCGAGTATTCGATGTCGAACATCAAAGCCTCAGCAATATAAACATTGTGTTCGATTGTTCCATATTCTTACGGTGGAACTTAAATGATTAAACATCAGCGCGGGCAGATTGCGGGAAGGAGTTCACGGAATATCCTTCCCGCATATTGCAGGTCGCCAAGGGATTTTGCTTAAAGTTCGCACTCATTCGAGAATTTTAGACAATAAAGCGCAGCCCAATCCTTGACGATTTTGAGTTGTTCATCGTCCGCAGAGTTGTTGAGACGTGCTTTGATCTGCACGATCTCCCGCCGCTGCGGGGCAACTTCAATTGTGAGCCGATAGATTTCGTTCACTTTCTCCATTGCCGGTTCCTGGCTGTTTTTGTCGCACATCGCGACATAACCGCTGTGCGCTCTGAGCGAAAAGATCGCAGAATCTGCGGAAACGCAGTTGCTGACGTATGTAAAGACGCAGTTTCTTTGCTTCCTTCCCTCGTCCATCAACTGCCGATTTGTCCGCAATTCGACAATGTCGCAGATAGTCGTTTTCAGGTACCTCGTCCACGGGCGGCATCCAAGGCCTTCCCATGCGATTAACGTCCCATAGGAGTTTCCTCGGTAGAGTCGACGCCACTCGGCTGCAAGTTTCAACACCGACGCGGGTGTCCTTCCCTTGAGGTAGAACGGCTCGTCTTCGCTGAGCTTCCAGTCAAGAAACTGCGTTAAATTGTCGAACTGCTTCGGGTCAGTCGCCGCATGGAAGCGGGCGAAGAACGAGATAAGCTCGTCGAACTTCCGTTCATGCCCTCCAGGAACTATCCGCCACAAGATTGATGTTGTGATCGATCTTGCCATTGCCGAAGGGACTCCTGCTGCTGCCAGCTTGGCCCACCATACATTTTCGTCTACTGTAAGATCGGTCGGCGCCTTTAGAAAGATGACCGCTTCTTTTGCAGTCATAGTTCCTTTAGCAAGCTTGACAAAACTGGCGCCCTGCGCCAGCGCGAGCCACCAGAGTTGATATGTTCCTCGTAAGCTCTCTAACCGGTCCCATTCGCTTTCAAAAAAAGACGCCGTACATGAACTCCGGAACCGGATATTTCACGAACAGATGGTCAATGAAACTACGGATCTGTTTGTTCAAATTATGCGAGCGCGGAATAAAGCGTTCGATGTCACAAATACGTCGTTCGATCAACTGCGGATCGACGATTGACAGGTAGTCCAACAGATCGGTTGGTGTTTTCTTTTTTCGTTTTGCTTCCCGCTTTGCGTTCTCCAGCCTATTGTTGGTCGACTTGAATACGGCGCGGATTCTCTCCTCTCGCTGCTCCTTGCGTTCAAATCGCAGGCGCAGCGTGCCTACTAACTTCCCCATTTTTCTTCTCGCTTCGATTTCAATCAATCGGCGAGGCAAAGCTGGGGGACCAGCGACTAAGTCATCCTGAACCCCTAATCTGCCGCGCCAACTACGCGCGCCGCGCGCTCGACGATGTCATTTGCCTTGATGTTCCGACCGTTGCAGCTTGTCGGCGGATACCCGGTGGAACGTTTCCAATTTTCTTGCATAGGTTTTCTCCCTGGTTGATTGCTCCGAAGCGCAAATTATATCAGTTAAGGGCTGTGTTGTAAGGTGCAAAATTGTTGTCGCGCATATCTCGCAAGCAGTTGCATTCTATTTCTTTTCCTGATATAATACTTTCAGGTTAATTAACCAAGAAGTGAATTAAAAGATTTTGACATCTGAGCAATTAGATCGAACGTTTGCAGCGCTGGCCGACCCGACCCGACGGTCGATACTTGCCAGATTGGCTTTAGGCGAGACATCGGTCAAGGAGCTTGCGGAGCCCTTTCAGATGACTGCCCCTGCCGTCACGAAGCATCTTAAGGTACTCGAGAACGCTGGACTGATTGAGCGGAGCCGAACTGCGCAGTGGCGTCCGTGCAAGTTGCAAGCAAAGCCGCTCAAAGAAGCGACAGAGTGGATGGAGCAGTACAAGCAGTTCTGGGAAGAGAGCTTCGACCG
>PLAD01000013.1 GCA_003134215.1 Armatimonadota bacterium | reverse complement strand
AATCAAGTCGTCCACCACGGCAAAGAAGTCATCATGCTTCACGGCCATCCCAACAAGGTGATAGTGGTGATAATCGGCAATAGCCAAGAATCGATTCGGTTCGGCGGTCGCGAGGTGCGTCAAATGGCGAACAATCAGATTGCCAATTTCATGCTGCATTTTCCCAAATGCCTCATCGCGTACAAATCCATCTCGTGCGGCGTTGACACTAAGATCCGGCAGGTCAATTATTCCGGAAACGAATTTTGCCCAATCCGGAAGGAATGTGGGGTCGCGCTGGGCAATGCAAACTCGACGCACTAATAGCTCTACATTCCCGCCCGTCTGTATGGTCGGCGTGCGATCGTCAGTTATGTATAAGATTCCGCGCGCACGCGACGGCACAGGTAGATTTACGGGCAGCAATTCGAGTGGAATGTCGCGAAAATGCGTATTGACGAATGCGGCAAGCTTCTGACGCTTCTCCTTGTTGCTCAGCTCACCAGGGAGGTCATCCCAGGGCGCCTCCATAGAGTTCACCGTTTTCTGCGCCTTATTTAGATGGATTGGGACGAGCAAGTAATCCATATATTTTCTTATTACCTGAGTGACTGCGCTCGCGTTCAAGAGGTAGTCGAATTCCGCTCCTGATTGAATGTAAATCTCAACTAACGTGCCTACGCTTTCAACGTTAGCGCGCTCAATAATCGATTCTATCGCGCCATCATTTGTCCAGCGATAACCCGAGGATGAGTTGGCCTTGCGCGACGTAACACTCACTCTATCCGCCGCAATAAATACCGATAGAAAACCAATTCCGAATTGCCCTACAAGCTCGGATTCTGCTGCGCGCCCCCGTTGCTCTACCGCCCGGCGATACTCAGGTTTATTGGTACCGGCGATTACCGAAAGCAAGCGTTTCATGTCCTGGCCATCGAGGCCAATTCCATTATCGCGAACGACTAAGCGTCGCTCGTCAGGATGAATGTCAATGTCTACTCTTGGAACAAATTCAGCATCTTGTTCGCGACGCATCACTATTGCGTCGAACGCGTTTTGCAGAAGCTCTCTAATAAGAACTTCGGAGTGCGTATATAGACTTTTTCCCAGCAGAGTAAGCAGTCCATGGAAGTCCACTTCCCAGGCTACTTTTTGTGGAGATGAGAATTCGTCCATGGTTCTGTCCCCGGATTTAATTGCTATACGAGAGGTTCACCTGACGATTCCGCCTGCGAATTCGCGCGGCTTTTAGCCTGCGCAATGGCAGAGGCGACCCACGACTGAAGATTCGTAGCAATATCCAAATAAGCATTATCCGCGCGAGGGTTGTAGCAATTTACGTGCTTCGCCATTGTTTGACCGCCGACCAACCAGTTGTTGAAGGGATTTTCGCCCATAACGCACGTGCCACTGCGGGGGCATTTAAGGTTGTGTATGTAGATCCCCAGGATCCCCCTATTCTCCTTCCATGCTTTTGCAATTTCGAATGTCACCCAGCGCCGGCTTGCTGTTTCAGATCCGATCAGGACGATGACACAACGAGTGTATTTCATGTTCTCGTCGATCCACTTTTCAACCGCTGAATCACCCTTGCGCTTCAGCGTTTCCCAGTCGTTCGGCGACACTGGTTCGTCGCCGTCCACGACACCCATGATTCGCACCTGCTGTACTCGAAACACGTCATTGGCAAAATGGAAGCTGTAAAAGACCGGCTCTTTGGCCATCGGTGCATCCCTAATAGACGGCATCCCGGCAAACGACTGTCCGATATGCGCTCACTAGGGTTGCGCCCCATCGGAGATTATTGGATCCTTGTAAAACACGCCAGGATGTCTATTATTCAGATAACGTGCTGATCAATCAAGGAGCCGTCGCTTCGAAGCCGTCGAACTGCTATGTTTCCGCCGCGTATGCGTAAATTCGAACGGTGATAAGCGTCCAGACCCGACCGCATGGTAAGCACTCGCTCGTGCGCGAAAATTGCCGTAAACCTAGCGGTCGATGGTTGCTGTTCTCCGAGGTTGTCGCATCGTTGGAGACATGTCACGGGAGACGTGGCCACTCGGAAGTGCCGACCGTTATAGTAAGGCCCGATGTCGGCAACCGATTGTGTACGGAACCGGCCGCGACAAGCACCAATCATGTAATCTGGCTAGTCAACGTAAATTTGCTCGCGCATTCACATGAGGTGCGCTCACAGTCATGAGTACTTCCCTTCGTGGCATTAGGATTCATCTTGCCGGCTCCGTTCCAAAGGATGCCACCGCAGAAGAAGAGGCAGATGTCTGTGCGTTCGCCGAAGCCCTCACAGCCGCAGCGCTGCGCGAGGGAGGTACCCTAATTCACGGTAGCCATCCAAGTTTAATAGGAGCCCTACGAGCGGCCGCGCAACGGTACGGCGGCGCGAAAGATTCCCTCATTCTCGTCCGCTCCCACGACTTCGCGACATCAAAGCATACGCCAGAAATCACTGCACAACGCGAATTCGCAGCCGTTCAAATTATCCCAGGGGTTCCCGGCGGCGCCGATAAAGGCCTGGTTTCAATGCGTGAATGGATGGCCGAGCGGTGCGACGTTGGCGGCGCAGTTGGCGGCCGGTGGGCGCAGGTCAATAAGGAACGAGCCGGCATATACGCGGAATTGGACGCCGCTCTCGACCGCGGCAAGCCCGCATTTCTCGCAGCGGGTTACGGCGGCGCAGTCAGGGATTACATAGCAGATCACACTGCGGTATGGTCGAGGGTTCGAAATGGTTTGTCGGAATTCGACAATCGTGCGCTAGTTAACGTCAAAGACCCAGTAGCGCTCGCTAATAGAATTGTGGCTCAGATTGCTCTCTTGCCTCTAGTTCGAGACAGCGTAAAAGGTGGCCGACATTTTCGTATTTTAAGCCTCGATGGCGGTGGAATACGCGGCGTCTTCACCGCCGCCGTCCTCAGCAAGTGGGACGAAATGATGCGAGGCGATGGTGGCACGAACTTGATTAAGCATTTCGACATGGTTGCCGGCACGTCCACAGGAGCTATTCTTGCGATCGGCTTAGGGCTTGGACTTCCCCCCAAGC
This sequence comes from Armatimonadota bacterium, assembly GCA_003134215.1. Classification (GTDB taxonomy): domain Bacteria; phylum Armatimonadota; class Armatimonadia; order Armatimonadales; family Capsulimonadaceae; genus BOG-944. Next base: position 174 of record PLAD01000013.1, on the reverse strand, counting down.
AAATACTTCAGTTTTACCGAGACAAAGGGCGCAGCATTTTCCCGAGCGATCGATCACTTAGGCATTGGTTCAGATCCAAGTTTGAATCACAAACCCTGCGCGACACGCTCAAAGGTGTTTTTGGCGACCGCAAGCTATCGACGGATTCCATGTGCCGCCTCGTAATTCCCACGG
>PLAD01000053.1 GCA_003134215.1 Armatimonadota bacterium | reverse complement strand
CGGACGATAGATCCTCATGCCTTGAAAATCCCCGCCCACAGGGCGGAATTTTCTCCTTCGGCGGCTTCCTCCCGCCTCAACTTCACGCTGAACCAATACAAAAGCTTCTGATTCCCACTTGAGGATAAGAGCGATCAGGCGCAATGCGAACCGCTTCTTCACGAAGCGAAAGGATGTCGCCGAGTCGCTTGGTTCGTCCCTCGGCGCAGGTTCTATGAATGCTAATGATTAATCCCTCGGTTTCCGAAGCGGCATGCGCCCTCAAGTTTTGGATCTCGTTAATCCTTGATGCCAATCGGGTAACGTAGCTGACGCATTTCTGCTGTTCGTACAAATAATTGGGAAGTATTGGCATCGGCCGCCCCTCAAACAGGCAAGAGAAAAAGGTGGACAGGCACTTTTGATCTGAATAGGGAATTATCGGCACCAGAATCTGGCTGTATAGTCCGAAAGGCAAATTCGGATATGTCATGGTTTTGACCGTGTCGGCAACGATCTCCCGAATTGGCGGCGAACCAAGAATGAACGCCAAGTAAAAGGGGTCTATGTCAGCTTTGGGACGGAGTCGCATCAGGAAGTTGCTTGCTGCGTAACGTACTTTGCCAGAGCCTTGAAACACCGCTGTTCGTCCCGAAATGACCTGGTTGGCGGAACCACTGGATTTGACTACTAGGATGTCGCCCTCAACCAGCTGGAACTTGGATAATTTGGCTTCGGGAATATTTCGCGGCGGTGCCGACTCATAGTCCAGGAGGAAGTCTCCCTTAAAATCGGAGACGCGAAATATGTGAGGATCGAGAGCGGGATCGATTGATTCGTCCCCCCAGATACCGCTGTCGCAAAACTGAATCAGTTCTGAAAGCTTCTTCAATGTAATGGGATTTTCACCGCACAATCCTTTAGAAATCAAGCCGCGAACAATGACATCCAGCGCCGCTATGACAGCGGGCGAAAGTGAACCGTAGCTGACCTTTGTGCTCATGCGCTGAACTCGCGTTGAATATCCGTCAAAAGCTCAATAATTTGCTTTTCTTTGTTCAGGATGCTGTGGAGTAACTCGCCCGGCGGCAGATGGGCGATGTCAGCCTGCACTCTCGGATTCCTGCTGTCCAGATTGCAACCTGTGCGTAGCAATTCTTCAGCGCTGACCTTCCATGCGTGGTCGTTTTCCTCGCGATTACTCCACCAGGTCAAACAGTCTTTAAACTCCTCAAACTGTATTGGCGCTGTTTTCGAGTAGCTCTTTTTCCCTTCGGGCAACGGTTGCTCGTAGTACCAAACGTGCTGGGTCGGACCTGATCGGTCGAAGAATAGGAGGTTTGTCGGAATGGTTGTGTATGGCGCGAAGACGCCGTGAGGGAGTCGAACAATCGTGTGTAGGTTGAAATCCTTGAGAAGATCATCCTTTATACGGGCGCAAATACCATCTCCNNCCATGCCACATCTGCCGCCCTTGTGAGTAGCGGATGGTCGGCGTAATTTGCGCATGATGAGTTGAAGAAAGAGAAGCGCGGTCTCCGCTGTCTGCTTGTCTTCAGGAAAATTCGACAGAATTCCCCTCTCCTCCTCACCACCGAATGGTGGATTAGTGATGATCACATCAACGCGATCTTTGTCCCCGAGTTCGCGCAAGGGAAAACGCAGGGCGTTACCCGGATCAATTTCCGGATATTCCATGCCGTGCAGAAGCAGGTTCATCTCGCAGAGCAAATAAGGGAGGGATTTTGCCTCGATACCCTGGAGTGTCCCGTGCTGTAGGCGTTCGTACTCCTGGGCGCGCTTGGCCTGTCGTCTGAGATGATCGAAGGCCTCAACCAGAAACCCTCCTGTTCCGGCCGCAGGATCAAGGATAGTTTCTCCCAATTTCGGGTCGATGGCGGTAACGATGAATTTCACGACCGGGCGCGGCGTGTAGAATTCGCCGGAATCACCGGCCGCGTCACGCATCTCGCGGAGCATCGTTTCGTAGAGGTGCCCGAGCGTATGGATCTCATCTTTGGAGCCGAAATGAATCTCATTTACCCGGTTGATCACGTCCCTGAGCAGGTAACCGGTCAGCATGCGGTTAACGGTGCCCTGAAATACTCGCGCGATGGCATCTTTTCGGTCGCCATTGGTGCTTTCGAGCGCCCGCAAATATGCAAATAAACCTGGGCCGCGGCTTCCATCGGGTCGTGTGGCTTCATCTTGATTGATGAAGGCGATAAGCTCGGGGCCGGTAATGCCTTCGGGCTTAGCTGCCCAGTCCCGCCAGCGGTAAGGGGGATCAATGCTGGGACGATAGCGCTTGGCTGCCAGCTTGGCTTCCGCTTCGCGAACCTGTTCCAGATCGTAGAGGAACTTCAGGAACATGATCCAGGTCAGCATCGGCAAGCGTGCAAGGTCACCGTTGAGACCCTTGTCCTTACGCATGATGTCGCGGCAGGATTTGATAATGCCGCCAAGCTGCTGCGCCGAGGATTTGAGTGCTTCTTCTTTTCGTGCTTTTTTTGCCATCTATATCTTTATGCCGCGTAGAGCAGTTGCTGGAGTTCGCCGACTGCTTCGCGAAGCTGATCCGGTCCCCCGAACAATTCGGCAATTTCAATGACGTTGCCGTGCAGGGAGAGCGGCTCTACTTTCAAAATATCCGGGATCTGAAATTGTGCTGCGCCGAACTCGATATATTTATCGAGTAATTCGTTTAGGACCTGCCGAGCTCCGTCGGCGAATCGGTCGAAGAATGTTTTCCCATCAATTCTGGCCGTCTCCGCCCGTTCTCGTCTGCTGCGAATGGGCGAGCTATAGGCGACATTGCAGAGGAGATCGAAGGGATCGGCTTCAGGCTGTTTGGAGACTTCGGCCAGCTCCTCAAAGGAGATGCCCCGCTGTTCCAGTGCGTCGATAATGGCGGCGCGTTCCTCGGGAGAGCTCCATTTCTGGCGCAACTCGGCCGCAGACGGATACATATTTCGCACGCTCTCAGCGGTATATTCCGTGAAGCGCTTGACCTGAAGTCGCCTGCCTTCGGAATCAAGCTCATAGACGAGATGCGCGGCAATCTCGACCGATCCCCCATCGACGTAGAATTTGCGGGGCGGGCCCTGATCATCGTCAAAGGTTAGTGGGGTTATACCTGGCGGCTGGAGATCGTCCTCCGGCTGCGGCGGGTCCTGCTCTTCAACGACGGTCGGCTCGCTAACGGTTTCGCCCTCGCGGTTCATTTCCTCTTCGGTGATGAGCGCCGGATCACCGTCAAAATCGCGATCAGCGAAGAGGCGCGTGGCGCTGCCGGTGTAATCAAGGATGTTAAAGAATAGTTTGCCGTAATCGTCGCGAACTCGGGTCCCGCGACCGATGATCTGCTTGAATTCCGTCATGGAATTGACGGTACGAACTATCACCACGTTCTTGCAGGTCGGGGCGTCGACGCCCGTGGTGAGCATCTGCGACGTCGTAAGAATAGTAGGCGTTTTTGTCTCCAACTCCATGAACCGGCCAAGATGAGACCGTCCGATATTGCCTTCGTCGGAGACGACCCGTGCCACATAGTCGTGATAGAGCTTGGTAAGATCCGTGTTGCAGTTATTAAGCGCCTTGCGCATTTCCTCCGCATGTTCCTGGTCGGCGCAAAAGACAATGGTCTTGGCGAATCGGTCAGTTTTCTTGAGGAATTCTGTAAGGTTGCGGGCGATCGCTTCAGTGCGCGCTTTCATTACGATCAGCCGGTCAAAATCCGGCGTTCCGTAGAGGGTGTCGGGGATCTCGCGGCCGTATCTATCGAATTCTCCGGGCGTCGGCCGCCATCCTGCAGCGTCGACCGTCGAGACAATGCGATGTACCCGATAGGGCGCCAGAAAGCCGTCATCAATGCCTTGTCGCAGGCTGTATGTATAAAGAGGATTGTGGAAGTAGCGGTAAGTGTCGCGATTGTCATGCCGCAGAGGCGTGGCGGTCATGCCCAGCTGAAATGCGGGCTCGAAATATTCCAATATGTCCCGCCAGTTGCTTTCATCGTTGGCGCTTCCCCGGTGGCACTCGTCCACTATGATCAGGTCAAAGAAGTCATAAGGATATTCGCGATAAAGGCCGGGGCGATGTTCATCCTTCGCTATCGCCTGGTAAATCGCAAAATACATCTCGCGGCTCTTGATGGCCTCGCCTTCAATCTTGTGGCGGGCATCTCCAAAGGGCGAAAATGTCTTATCCTTCGGGTCATCAACAAGGATGTTGCGG
>PLAD01000144.1 GCA_003134215.1 Armatimonadota bacterium | reverse complement strand
CATTCGACTTCAGTCGAGCATTTAATCTCTCTTGTGTAGCGGAAATACGGGCATCCACCTGCTCCAGAGCACGGGAGTCGGAGCGACCGGCGATTGACGGCAGCCCTGCCTTTTCGCGCAAGATATCCGCAAATGCAGTAAGTGCATCGTCGTCATATTCAGCGGGTTCCGGTGAGACAGATTCAAGCGGGTGTACATCGGTCAATGTCAGCTTACCGAGCGCCGGCCGACTCTCGCCGTCCGCGGTTATTTGCGTCAGCAAGGAAACGCCCCCGGCTTGCGATGCGCCGATTACCAGCAATCGATCAGCTGCTTCGACAAGATGGACGGAAGCGGCGTTGCCCGGAAGATTAATTGAACTGATCAGCTTGAAGTTCGCTGCATCAAGGTCGGTTCCATCAAAACTGCCGGTGAACTTGGGTGGCTGCTTGTCGGATGTTCTGCTATTTGCTTGGGCTGCCATCCACAGGATTGGATTGGTGTTCTTGCCAAATCCTCCAACTGTATTTTGCTGTATTGGGACGTTTCCATTACTCTGGACCGCTTCAGGTATGAGTTTAAAGCGTCGAAGCAGTCGAACTGCACCTAAGATCAGCAGCAGGACAACGAGCAGCGAGCCGAGCATCCGCACGATCTGCGATGTCACATTCAACCGACCGGCATCATGCACCGATTCCGGGTTTCCAGCGCCAAGGGGAAGCGTTGCTGCATCCCGTGTCATCTCCAAAGGTGTCAATGCAACGGGCTTCGCTAACACGGGCTTCGGAGCAGCAGGTCTGGACAAGATTGCCTTAGGAACGCTTACCGAAATGACAGGCGGCGATACTCGTACTGGCGCAGCGCGAAAGGCGGGGACCGCTTTTTTGACCGGCGCAACTGTATGGACCACCGGCGGCGGAGCGTACTCTCGGTAGACAGGCACCACTACTGAATTGTCCGACGAAACATCGGCAGAATAGCGTGACCGACGGCGCGTCCTGGTCCGATACTGCCCGGATTGTTGATGATTGAAGCTGTTTGACTGCCGACCTGCGGCGCTATCGGCAAAGTTCCGACGTATCGTCTTTGCTCTCGGCTTGTTTGTAACTACCGAAGTGAACTGTGAAGCCGTCACCGGTTTCGCGCTCGGCGCAATCTCCGACGACTGACCACCGGACACTACTTGCGGGGTCAACGTGATGTATTGAATTCCTGATGTCGGTTGGACGTCGGTTGAATTTCTGTGATGGTGATGTGCGCCGGTGTGTGCTGAGACGGAAGATATGGTGAACAGCATAATCAGTAGGCACAATGGCCAACTAATGCAGCGAATGATTCTTTGGGGAGAATGCAAATTTTTCATTGGGGAGAGTTCTTTTGCTTTTAAGCCCTTTTCTCGCTATTGCGATTTAAGTTGCGCGTTGTTGGCGAGATCTTTTCGGTTCGCAGCTGTGATAACCTCTGTTATTCGAACGCCAAAACTGTCTTCGACAACTACCACTTCGCCGCGGGCGATTAATAGTCCGTTCGCCAGAAGGTCGACCGGTTCGCCGGCGATTTTTTCAAGTTCGATAATCGATCCTGAGGTCAATTCAAGAATGTCTTTGATCAGAAGCCGGGTCCGTCCCAGCTCAACGGCAATTTCAAGAGATATGTCCTGAACCCGCTCAAAGCCGGCGTTTCCTTCGTCAGATGCTGCCGAGTGAACATCGTTGAATGAGAGGAAGCTCAGCGATGGTGCGCCTGCCTGGGCAGATTCCTTTGCCGCAGCAACACTCTCCTGGGCGAGCTTCGTTGCCTGTCCGGCGATCGGTTCTTCAGCGGCAACTGTGTCCATCGACAGATCGTCGCCCTCTTCAGGACCCATTGCCGCCAGCATGGCGTCAAGAGCTTCCTGCGTCAGCATTCCTCCGTCGTTCGCATCAATCCCGCTGCTCATATGTTAACAGTCTCCTTATTCACAATCAATGTAGGCGGAGGCGGAAGAACTTCATCCACCTGCACTGCTAGACGACGGCCTTCGCTCAACCCAATCCGGCCGCGAAACTTGGCCGAGGCTCCTATTACAATCTCCGCTCGTCCTAGCGGCTCACCGAGCTTTACTGTAGTTCCAGGAGCCGGAGGAACCGGACTGCTCAACGGAATTACCAAACCGGGAGCAAGCTTGCACAGTTCGCGTACACTGAGCCTGGTCGTACCAAGCCGCGCCCGCAGTGTAACGATTGTCGTCCCGCGAAGGCGATCCGCGACCTTCGGTGCAAGACTTTCGCCGTGTTTGGATCCGCTCGTATACCAGCGCTGAGCATTTAGCTTACCTAGGATCGGCTTTATTAGTTGGAAGGGGACGCAAAGGCTCATCGCGCCCTTTTTCGCACCAATGCGAATCTCGAAAAGGACCAGAATTACGGTGTCGTTGTTAGGTACGAGCTGCAGGTACTGCGCTGTCGTTTCGACCGACATTGTCTGAAATTGCAGCGGCGTAACAGCTTCCCATGAACTTTCCAGATCGGTAATCGCCCGCCGAACGATACCGTCGGCGAGCACCTTTTCGATTTCTGTGAGATCGCGGCTGTGTTTGAGGCCGCCTTCGCCTCTGCCGCCAAGAAGACGATCCATCATGGAGAATAGAATTTTCAGATCAATGTCCATGAGCGCCTGGCCGGTCAGCGGTGCGACGCTCAGAACGTTGATCAACGATCCCGAAAGCGAGCGGCTGTACTCTTCGTAAGAGATCTGCTCGGTAGAGATCATTTCCACTTCCGCCGTAGTCCGCAGGTAGCCGGAAATAGTTGAAGTGAATAGCCGGGCAAATCCTTCGTGGATAATTTGCAGGGTGCGAAGATGATCTTTGGAAAGTTTGTCGGGCCGGCGAAAATCGTAAATCTCATAAGAAATGGCGCCGGACCGTGTGCTGACATCACGTGAACGCCGTTTGCTTAGGGGTATGAAAACCTTGCCCTGACTGCGATTAATTGCGCCAGGGACATTAATTGTGTGCGACGATGCTGGACCGTCGGCTGCCGGAGCAGCTATTTCGGCCAGGAGCGCTTCTATCTCGGACTGGGAAAGTACCTGGGACATAATCGTGAAAATTTCTCACCGAATGACGCCTTTAGCAGACGTTTACGGGGAGATTATCACACGATGCAATTTGGATGTTCTAAGAATTTTTACCAGGTAGTTAC
>PLAD01000073.1 GCA_003134215.1 Armatimonadota bacterium | reverse complement strand
CCTTCCGCCTTGCCCCAATCCGTGAACTCGCGACCAAAAGGATGGTCGATTCTATCCGTACCAAAGCTCTTCTCGGTCCGTTCCGCGGCCAAGAACCCGCCGATGTGGAAGCTATTTACGATGCACTTGAGCGTCTGTCACAGCTAGTAATCGACTTCCCGCAGATCAAAGAGATGGATATGAACCCGATTATCGTCTACCCGGTAGGCAAGGGTGCAGCAGTGGTCGATGCACGAATCATCCTGGACACCTCCATAAGGTAAATCCATTTCGCAGTTGAGGCGGGTATCCTCCGCCTTAATGCGCTGCCTCGCCGGCAATGAAGACGAAGATCAAGCTCCAGGCGCCTTCGGCAAGCTGGGCGAACGGAAATTGCAGTTCCAGGGGAAGTGAATAAACACACACCACGACAGGTATCCAGCACGCCCAATTGATCGGCAGAGTGGTGACTACGTAGGAGCGGAAAAACGACCAGGTAAATATCCTGGCGAGACTGTTCGCTTTGAAGCCGTTGCTCCGTGCAAAGAAAAGCCCCATGGCGGATGGGACAACAATGGCGGGGGTGAAGACGAACATGTCGAACGATGTCTTCTTTACGAGTGTAATAATGTCGATGCGGTTTCCGAAGAGGTATGTTTGCAGCTGGTAAAAAGAGTTGACCTCGACCGCGACAAAGGCGAAGACGAATCCGATATAGAGTGTATCTTTCCAGAACTTCCGGTCGATCCGCTCGACCTGACGAGTGACTGCCTTCGCAGCCTGCGGCAGCAGCCCTCCGGCAGCGGCGCCTGAAACGATGACGAAGAGTTCTCCGTAATGTTGTTTGAAGCGGCTGATATCGTGGGCGATTAGTCGGACAGGTCCATAGTGATAGTACGACACAACGAGAGCCGCGGCGAACGATTGAATTAGCAGGAAGGGCGCCCAGTTGCGCTTCACTGCAAGCCAACCGGGCTTCATTATCTCTAACAGAGCCATCATCCATTATGTCTGATAGCAGTTATAATTCATTCATGATGAGACGCAGGTCTGTGCGCGCATTGCGGCGAGTCGGCGCATGAGAAGAACGATGTCTGCACTGCGTACCTTCCAGATGGCACTGCTGACAGTGCTATGCCTTGTCTGCCCGGCCATTGCGTCACCGTCTCATCCTGCCCATTTCGACATCTCCGTCAGCCCTTCTCCAATCCATCCCGGAGAAGCTGCGGATATAAAGGTCACAGCATCGATCGAACCAGGATGGCATCTCTACAGCTTGAGCCCTGTCCAACAGCCAGGCCCATCGGCGACTGTTATCACAGTTCAGGGCAAAGTGCTAACGGCGTTGGGGCAGCCGTGGGAAGACAAGCCGATTTCGCAGTTCGACCCAAACTTCCAGAAGACAGTAGGCTTTCATGTCGGACGAGCGGTTTTTCACCTTCCGGTACGTGTCAGTAAAGATGCAGCCGGTTCTGTTTCCGGGACAATTTCAATCGGCTATCAGACATGCAACGACAGTGTCTGCCTTCCGCCGCGCACCGACATTTTGCCATTCGCTCTCTCTGTGACTCCCGGCGCTATTCGCCGCCAGTACGCCGGCGCACCGCATCCGCCGGTCAGCGACAAAGATCTCACGCTCTTTCTCGCCGCCGCATTCGGCGCGGGACTGCTGTCGCTGATTACCCCGTGTGTCTTCCCGCTTATTCCAATTACGCTGACCACATTTATCAAACAGGCCGGAGGCGACAGGTCTCGTCTGGTGACACTCGCCGCAGGCTATTCGCTGGGAATAGTTGTGCTGTATGTCGCGGTCGGCGCTCTGACCACGGTTTTTCTCGGAGCAAGCGGAATTAGCCGACTTGCAATCAATCCGTGGGTGAACCTCTTCGCCTTTGCAGTATTCGTCCTTTTCGCATTCTCCTTCTTCGAGATTATTCGGCTTGAGCTTCCTGGGAACCTTGGGGCATTGCAGTCGGCGGCGCGAGACAAAGGCGGCTTGATCGGACTCGGCGCGCTGGGAATTGTTTTCGTCCTCGCATCGTTCACCTGTACCGCGCCGTTTATTGGAACACTGTTGGTGGCGGCTGCCGGGCGCGACATATTACGGCCGCTCTTTGGAACACTCGCCTACAGCTTAGCTTTTGTCTCGCCGTTTTTGCTCTTTTCACTTTTTCCGAAGTGGGTGTCGAAGCTTCCGAAAAGCGGTGTGTGGCTTGCACGAGTGAAAGCGACATTGGGCTTTATCGAGCTTGCAGCGGCATTGAAGTTTCTCTCGAACTCCGATCTGATCTGGCAGTGGCATCTTCTGACTAAGCCGGTGCTGCTTGCACTCTGGGCAGTCATTTTTGTTGCCATTGTGCTCTATCTGGTGAATATCTTCCGTTTCGGAATTGTGGCCGAGACCGAGCCGAAGGGGGCGCCTGTGCCGCCGATTCGGTTCGCAATCGCCGGGTTCTTTTTACTCAGCGCAGGCTACTGTGTTTGGGGTGATTTCGGCGGCTCGCTCAGCCCATATGTCGAGGCGTTTTTGCCTCCGGTCTCCTATGGCAGCAATGTCCCCGATCGTCCAGGCGGACTGACATGGAACGCGAACTACGACGCCGCGTTGGCATCGGCGCAGAACCAGGGCAAGATGCTTTTTGTCGATTTTACAGGATACACCTGCACCAACTGTCGCCTCAATGAGAACAAGATTTTTCCGGAACCTTCGGTGAAAGCCGAACTCGGAAAATTTGTCCGGGTTGAGTTGTACACCGACGGCGGCCTCGATGCAGCCAAAAACGAGCAATTGGAGCTGTCGAAGTTCGACGATGTTGCCTTGCCTCTGTATGGGGTCGTCTCACCGGCAACCGGCGCAGTAGTCGCTCAGACCGCAGGTGTTCAGTCGGTTGAAGGATTCCGACAGTTTTTGAGAAGTGCGGAGGAGGCGGGAGTCCAGCAAAACAGTGAGGCAGCCTGGTCGCCTTACACGGACAGCGCAGTCGCCGAGGCGGGCCGGCCGGTGATTATCGATTTTACGGCGAACTGGTGCACGAACTGTAAGGCCATCGAACGCACAGTTTTTGTCGATCCTGCAGTAACAGCGCAGCTATTGAGTTTTGCTACTTTTCGATCGGATATGACCGACTACTATTCATCGACGAACGCCGCGCTGCAGAAAAAATACGGAATACTTTCGCTTCCGGCGATTGTATTTCTCGATCGTACTGGAAAAGAAGTCCCAGGCACCCGCGTCACCGGCTTGATCACAACGAAAGACTTCTTATCCCGAATTAAAACGGCTCTCGCAACGTAAAGCGGCCAGATGCGGCATTATTAATAGCGTATTATCCGTGGGACAAGCGCACCAGGTTATCGAAGTCCAGCGCACGGAAGCTTTTCAGTTACAGGAATTAGGGGATGTCGAAAGAAGTTCAAAAGACGGTTGTTGAAAAAATTGGACTGCACTATCCGAACTGGCTGGTCGATGTCACAGGTTTCAGCGGCGATTGGCTTTGCGATCGCTTTGGCGTCCGTTCGCCGGTGCAGCACGTTCCTCGCCTTTGTTTCGACTTGCCAGGCCCGCAGCACGTAGCGCTCGCACTCAGGGAAATCGAACCCTATCAAGCCGTAGAATTCTTTGAAGGCGAACAGCCATCTAGCTTCGACGGGATTGTCTGCGAAAGCAGTCCGGACGGTGACATTATCCGGAACAAGGGAGTTTCGCTGCGTCTGCCGCGGTCGGGAACGTACGCTCGCTCGGTCCCGGGCCCGTTCGGTGGTTTTGTGATTGGTGACGGTGACTGGATAGGCGGAAGTAAATTACTGGGCATCGATCCACCTGTCACGATCCAAGTGACAGTTCACGCCGACGGGCCGGCAGTTGCCCAGTGGACAGTTACCTATAGCGCAGAATCATCGGTTCTGGCAGAGCTGCATGTGCGCTGGGCGCTCGGTGCAGACACCCTTGTCGTACAAGAGGATATTTACGAATCGTCAGAAGCCGCGTATGAACTTTATCCGTCAATTCCGCATTTAGCGACGGCTTACCACAAGGGTGCCGGCGAGCATCTGTCGCCGTTACAGCCGATGGAGGTTCCTCTTGTCCAGAGTCAGCCCAACGCATTGGGCGGGGAAGCGCTCGGTCACCTTGGTCACATCTCCTACTTCGGACAATGGACCGATTCCTGGGTCGGTTTTCGCACGACAAATCTCCCCGAGTTTATCGGCGCCTTTAGCGGCTGGTCGAGCCAGTGGCAGGGGCGTGGCTATGTTCGGCCGCGCATAGTTCAAGATGTTAGCTGCGGCGCCTTCCTTCGATTGCCCCTTATGCGAGGCCGCCGCGTATGGGGTTTGGTCGTGACATCGAGTTCGGAAATAGACGATTCCGGAAAGACACGGCACCTGCTGAATAGGCGTAAGAACCAGTACGCCGACATACCTCTGTCCAAACAGATTAATTGGCAATTGGCCGGCCCAACGGAAGACCGCACTCCACATCTCTTCAGTAACAAAGATCTTCAGGTGTTTAGAGCCCATATCGCTTCCGACAGGGAAGTCGTAGCTGCTCTGGAAGATTTCGTACAGTGGGCCAATCCAGAACATGTCGGCTTTGCGCCTGCAGCGATCTGGAAGAATGAAGAAACTCTGCTCGAACAGTGCAAGGAGCCACTTTTGCTGTTCGCAGAATCGGTATTTGATGCCACAAGGGACGGCGGCTATGACCGGATCATCATATTTAATGGACGGGAAGCTAAGCGAAGGGCGTACGACTTCGATGCGCTCTGGTCGATGGGAATACTGACAGAGTCTGAATACTTAGCGGTTCAGCGGGCTCTTCTGCTGCTGGCTTACGTGTTTGTCGACCCGGACTACTGCCGTTTTGAAGATTTCTGGGCCGAGGACGATCCCCCTTCCGAAGGTGTCCGCGAAGCGATGAAAAGCGAGATGGGTGACAGCCCGGTCCCCCCAAACTTCGCCGCCGAGTTTTTCACGACCACCGCTGTCATTGCCGACCTTTTTCCCGGGCACCCGATGCACGACGAATGGACAGCACTGTGCGAGCGGCTTTTTGTCAAGTTTGTCGACCGCTGGTTCGAACCAGATGGTACCTATTTGGAATCGGTGAACTATCATTGCCATGCACTGAATATTCTGATCTGCCAGATCTATGGAGCGTGCGTTTCGGGACGAGCCAATTTCTTAGAGAATTTGCGTATTCGCGGCTCCTTCGAACAGTTTTTGCGTTTGAGAACTCCAGTTATCAGTCATAACTTGCCAGTTAGCAATAAAGATAAGCGAATTCTTGCAGCCGATGACCTCACTCGACTCAGCGTGCTTCCTGCCGACGGCAACTCCGGTGAAAACGGCAATGAACAAGAATGGGGTGAACAGCTCAGTGTCGGTGCGGCAATCTATCATCAGGCCGACCCCGATTTGTCCGGCCGGTTGATGGACGCATGGATTGAGTCGGGAAAAGTGGTTCTCGGGACCGAACATCCACTGCTAACCCTGCTCACCTTGCGGCCGAATATCAAACCGGTAAAAAGGGCCGTCAAGAGCATCCATTGCAAATCCCTCGGTGTTTTATCGCGGGCGAAACACAGTGACGGTTCCGATGTTTGGGCGTTGCTGAGGGCAGGCAGCGCGACACATCACATGGATTTCGATCAGGGAAATATTCACTTGATCGCCGGCGGAAAGCTGCTGCTTGGGGATCACGGTTATCACACCCACGACGATAATGGCAAGCGGATCTCTGGATGTTCAAGCTTCCTACATAATGTGGTCACTTTCAGTGACAGCTACTTAAACTCATCGGGCTACACCGGTTTGGAAGAAGCACCAGAGCCGGAAGTCGTTGCCCTTACAGATGAGTTCGACTATGTAGCGCATAGGATCATCAACACGAACTACCGGCGAATCGGCGAGTATCCGTACAACATGCTGCTGCCTGCGCCAAAAACAGTGCATTTACGACGAACACTTTTTGTCAAAGTCGGCTATCTGGTTATTTACGATACTTTCGATGAATGCACCGAGCCAACCACTTACCGTCTCCATCCACCGAAAGAAACGATCCAGGTCGATAGCGCAACTTTCGTCACCGGGAACCCAGCCAATCCAGATCTGAGGATAAGGATTGTGGCGCCCAGAGAGCCAAGGGTCACAGAAAACAAGCAATATGGTCCGTTGTGGTCGTTCGCTGTAACCCAAGAACCCGCGTTGCCGTACATAACGGTACTGCAATGGCTTCCCGGCGCGGCGCCGCTGGTGACGGAATTCGATGAGTCTGCGCGCACATTAAGGGTGCAGACGGCTGAAATTCACGATTTTATAAGTTTTCCGGAAATCTACAGTTTAGATGTTCCGAATTTGCGACGAAAAACGGTCGAATATTGAAGCTGAGCGCTTGTTCGATGCCCGAATTTACGGGATAGACAGCAAATAGCCCAGCTCACCNNGAACTAGCGCGCTTTACGGGACGCAGAGCGATTCTCCGGATGGAAGCTGGATGTCCTTCGTGGTCCGAGTAGCGATATTCGACGATATTCGCGATTCGGGCGCCGGGTTTGGGGGTGATTGTCAATGTCACTTCATCTATTTCAATCAGGACACTGTTTCGTAAACTTGTTACGCGGCCGCTCGTGATAATTGCTGTTTCGACATTTTCCGATTCCGCGTGAAGCTCGAACAAATCGGTCACACCAAAGATTCCTGTTCGTTCAAACTCGAATTGACGTTCAAGCCTTACTATATTTGCTTCGTCTGGATAGCATCCGCTGAGGTCTAAACTAAATGTGACCTTGTCTGCTCCAAATTCGTGCTTGAGAACGACTGAATTAAAGCTGAGTCCCGGTGCTTGCTCGATGCCGTTGACCAAAGGGACGGAATGACCGAGCGATCTTGCGGCGATATTTTGGTAACGGCGCGGCCCGAAGTATTCGCGTGTGTACTCCGGCGCACCGATCTCGATTACCGCCGGTGTTCCGTCGATATTAATCAGGTAGCTTCCGCAATCGTTATGATTATGGGCTTCGTCATTGTGTCCGCCCTTTGCGGCAAATTCCCAAAGACGACCGGATATGTCGCGCCTCCGTGAAACGATCGCTTCGATATCGCGGAAGTAAAAATCAAAGTTCGATGCCTGCGCCGTGTCAGTTGTTCCGTCCGGCCAATCACGGATAAGACGGGCAAAATAGAACAAGTCAGCGCGTTCGTGTGTCAAGCTTATCGGCTTTGCAGTCAGCGAGTTGTATGCTAAAAGGCCCTGGTCATGAAGCTGCTGATTGTCCAGTCGGTTTCCAAGATAACCCAGGAGCCGTGGGTTGATCTGGCCGCAGCCTGACCCATCGGCAAAGTTCACTGTGCGGCCATTTGTCAGCGACATGCGTGAGCCGAACTGCGCAATCTCTTCGATATGCTTATCGCCGTCAAAGAGAGAAAGTGCACCGCCGGTTACATTTTCAAGCTGCTCGTTGAGGACGCAGAACCAGCCAAATCCGTACGACCANNATGTGTCGCAAACTTTCTGATGCGATTCCAAGCATGGCCGACAGCTTGTCGATATTGGTTTCGGCAGCCAGCGCTGCGCCGAGTACGCCTTGGTTGCAGACGGCATTCCAGTTGTTGGTCGAAGCTGTCCAGCCGAGGGTGGCGTGATTGTCGATATAGTTGTCAAAAAAATTCAGATCTAATCTCTTCCGGATACCATTAGCAAGTTCTTCGGGCATGATGTCACTGAACATGTCTAGAGCTTCGGTCATGGTGTTTGCTGTTTCTGCGGCAAAGAGGTCGATCGCCATCGGGTCCTTACCGGTCGTCGCAGCGACGTGAGCGGGCAATGCCCACGACTCTTCATCGAAGATCGAGGTCAGCTTGTCGATTACAGAATGTTTAATGGCGCCGTTATCTTCTGGAAAAAGCAAAAGTGCGCTAGCCGCGCGTGCATATCTGCGGCGGCGCTCGAAATAGAGATTTTCAAACAGCAGGCGGTTACCGCTGCGGTGAAATTCCGCGTAAAGCTCATCGGTAAGTTCCGGTAGAGGCGAGTTGGCCTCGACTGATGCCAGTTCGACCATCGGAGCAAAAAAGCTGCGCAGGGCGGGATTGTTGATCTGGTTCGACCACTTCGAGGAGTTATACGGCTGAAGGAGAGGCCGTTGCAAACTGGTCGATAAAATGGAACGGATATCGGAACTTGAAAGACGAGCTTGTATCAAGTTATGCATGTAATCACTTATCGTAAAGTAGGGCTAATAACAGAGTATGACATCTTGGACTGAATACGTTTTCAATGACTGCGGCATCGCCGGTGAATGTCTCCCCGGCAACTTAGTGTGGTGTCGTGACGGCGGCCGAAGCAAATCGGAAATTGGATCCACTCTAACGTCTCGGCAAATCAAATTTTTGCGGGCGGCAACCCTGAGTCACCAAGTGCAACAGAACTTTCGAATTAGTGCCAATATTGAGGTACACTTTTCATCGCAATAAACGTCGTCCTCGGCGTTTATCGTTCACGTGGGCCTATAGCTCAACGGTTAGAGCAGTCGGCTCATAACTGATTGGTTGGGGGTTCGAATCCCTCTGGGCCCACTACTTATGCTTTCCTGAGCATTCAGCGAATTATTTAGCGCGGTCGGCTCATAATCCCTCAAGATCGGCTTCAAACAGGCGGCGGAATATACAGGGACGGTTGACCTTCATGATCTGAACGACCCGGAGTTTATTGAGGTCACATCTCAGACCGTTGACTACTGCAGCCTGAGAATCGTCGGACGAAATCTAAGCCTCCGCTGGTAGCGGCTCGTGCAGAAAGTAGGCTCGGGCTTTTTTTAATAGCTGTCCTTCGGTCAACGACTCAATGTCGACTGTAAGTGTACCGACGATTAGCTTTGCAATCTCTTTGTGGTGTGATTCGAGATACTCCGTGAAATGGTTCATGGCGGAACTCGAGCCAGTTCCGTTTCCCATGATCAAGATTTCATCGGCGTCGGCAAGGTGTTCAGCAACAGCTTTGTAGTAGGCAAAGTTCTCCAGCGATTTCGATGTCGCATCCGCACCAATTGTGTGCTTCAAGTTTCTCAAAACATCACCGGCGTCTGTTGGAAAAAGGTGTTCTGGGTCTGTCCCCTTAACTTCTGATCGGAACACAAGGGCTTGTTTTTGGTTGATGACAACCAATATCCGCCGCCTCGGGTTCTGCACAGTATCAACAAGATTGTTCACCGCGTATTCGTGGCTTTCATCGATTGTTTTCATATCATTCCTAATTTCTCGTTCACTAGACTTCGGGGAAGACTTATAGTTACCCCGCCCTGGAGTCACGTAAACTATCGGAATATGCAGTCCGATCCAGTTCCCGCTACTGCTTGACTGCTCCGGCTGTAATACCGCCGATGAACTGCTTTTGGAAGAGGAGGAAACCGAGGACGAGCGGTAAGGTTGAGAGCAGTCCGCCTGCCATCAGCATTCCGTACGGAGTTCGGATTTCTCCATTGAGAAGGTAGATTACCACTGGCAGAGTGTACATGTCCGGCGTACGTAAAACAAGGAACGCCCACATTAAGTTGTTCCACGAGCCAATCAACTGCATTATTCCAAGAGCAGCCAGCGCAGGCTTGATGATTGGCACGACGATTCTCCAATAGATGTCAAATTCGCTGCATCCGTCAATCCTTGCTGCATTGATCAAGTCGTCCGGGACGTTCGAAGCAATATACTGCCGCATCCAGAAAATTCCAAATGCACCAACAGCTCCGGGCACGATGACGGCAGCGTACGTGTCAATCATGTGCAGATATACCATGACCAGGAATGCAGGAATGAGGGTAACCGCGCCAGGGATCATCATCGTGCTCAAGACGAAGCCATATAAGTTTTTGTGACCTGGCGCTAAGGTGTACTTTGCGAATGCGTATCCAGCAAGAGAGCATAAGAATAGCGACAGGCCGACGCTTCCGCCAGTTGTAATCACCGAGTTCAGAAATGCTCGTGCGAGGGTCGTGTGATGATAAACGTTTACAAAATTCTGGAGTGTCGGCGGCGACGGCAGCCACTGAGGGGGCATGTGAAAGATCTGCGCCTGTGTCTTAAATGCGGATGTAACCAACCAATAAAAGGGAAATAAGAACACAACCGCCAATCCAGCAAGGAACGCATAAACAGAAAATCTGCCGACATTGATCATTGGACTTTTGTGAGCGATCACGATACGAATTCCTTCTCCTGGCTTCGGTTAAGGCGGTTGACTGCCAGGGTCACGATCAGCACTACCGCCGCGATCGTGTAGGCGACACATGATGCGTAGCCGAACTTGAAGTCTTGAAATGCAAGATCGAACAAATACATGCCGACATTCAATGACGACGTACCCGGTCCGCCGCCGTTAGTTAAAACGAAGATTTCATCGAACATGTACATCGTGCCAAGAAGTGAAAGCAGAATGCAGAAGCGGAACGTGGGCATCATCAACGGAACGGTCACGTTCATCATACGTTGAAACGAGTTGGCTCCGTCGATCGCGGCAGCTTCGTATGTTTCGACAGGAATTCCCTGCAGGCCAGCTGTCATTAAAATCATGTTGTAGCCCGTCCAGCGCCAGATGACCAGTATTGCAATCGATGTCTTTGACCACTGCTCACTGGTGAGCCAGGGAACGGGAAGTATGTGAATAACCGACAGTACGTAGTTTAGAATGCCCTTCTCTGAACTGAAAATCAGGCTAAATACGATCGATATCACTACCATAGGTGTGACGCAGGGAAGGAAAACCGCCGCACGCCAAAACGCTTTCAATTGCAGCCACTTGGCATTGAGCAGCTGTGCCAGTAAAAACGCCATGACAAGCATTGGCGGGATATACAGCAAGCCGATTATAAGCGTGTTCCACAGCGCTGTGCCCAGCATTTCGTCACCAAGCATAAGGCGAAAATTCTGGAGACCGACCCAACGCATAGCTGTCAGACCGTTCCAGTTCACAAAACTCAGGCAGAAGGAGAACAGCAATGGAAACAGTCCGAACACCGCGAATAGCAAAAAGAATGGCGAGATAAACAGATAAAAATGACGGTATCGTACGTACCGTGAGAACCAATTTGCGTGTCTGACCCCGCGGGTTAAACCGTTTGTTTTAGGTGCGGTATTGGGTTCGACGGCCAGTTCTTGACGCTTGTTTTCAATCATTTTACGGCTGCCCCTGATACGTTGCTGACGCCTGGGGCGAGGTCTACCATGAGCCGGCGCGACATCGTTTGTGCAAGTGGTTTGAAGATATCTTCTTTCGTCATTCCGGTTGCCGCCCAGTGGCTTAAGGCTTCATTCAAATAGCCGTTGGCTTCGGTCCAAGTCGCTGTTTTATTTAGCGGGGTTATCTTGGTGATATCAGTAGTGAACAAGTTGGATACCATTTGGCCGTCAAAGAATGGATCAGAGACATCCATTGACGGGTCGTGTAACGCCGGGAGCAACGCTGGAAATATTCCGGAACCTCGATACTGTGCAAGCTGACCCTCACGCGAGCAGAGGGCATACTCGATGAAGGCCCATGCGGCTGGCTTGTTTCGGCACTGCGCAGGAATAACCAAAACAGAACCCCCGACATTTGCGACACGCAGTCCGCCTGGCTCGATGGCGGGCAATCGAAAAACGCCCCAGTCGGCATTACCATCTTTTCCAGCCGTTACTGAATCTTTAATCATTCCTGACAGCCATGCAGCGCCTGGATAGGTTGCTACCGAATCATCGGTAAGCCCGGCCATCCACTCCTGACTGTACGTGGGGACATCGGAAGTGATACCGGCCATCCGCATTTTGCGAAGAACGTCCAATGCTTCCAGAGATTGCGGTGAATCTATTGCTATTCGCCCCTGCCCATCGAAGATTTGCCCCCCGGACTGCTGAAGAAGGATGCCGAACAAAGTAGAAAGGTCATTTGAGCCCATGGGCAGCATTTTCGTTCGACCGCCGGATTTAGCGAGTATTTCGCTGCCGGCCGAAATATACCTGTCCCACGTATCTATTTGGTTCGGATCAATTCCGTAGCGTCGAAAGATGCTGCGCTTATAGTAAATGGCGCAAGGTCCGATATCCCAGGGCACGGCATAGACATGGCCGTTCAAGACGCAGGAATTCCACACTGCGGCGGGAAACTCAGCGCGATACTTTCCTGCAACGGACGTAAGGTCCGTTAGTCGTCCGGTCGCAATATAATAAGGTGCGTCTGTATTCTGTAGCTGGGAAACGTCGGGAGCGCCCACGCCGGCAACGATTGACAACATTAGCCGCATCTGCATTTGAGCGCCAGTCATGTCAACAATGACATGTACCTTTGGATCATGTGCTTCGAAGCGAGGTCGGATCGAATTGAGGCTTTCGGCGGCGATGTTCCAGCTCCATACAGTTACATGGCCGGCCACTTGCGCTGCAGGCAGCTCTGCAATTGGCGTTTNNGGCCTTACCTGCGCTGGTTAACGAACTGCAGCCGCACAGCACAAGCGATAAAACAACTAGCAGTGTCCAAAATCCAGGCCGCGAGGCTGCTCGAACTTTGATCCTGTCTCCTCTTTGACTCCTGTTTCCAGCCAAGTCACATCTCACAATAACAGACCTTCCTTCAGTGGTAGCAGATTCAGAATCCACTTCTTCGTCAAACTTCATTGACGACAGGTAGTGCGAAACTATATCACAAGGGGGAGGGCGTGTCAATCGTCCCAGTTGCGATACAGGACTCGGATTCTGACTGAAGGCAGGGCGTACCGATTACTGACTAGTAGTTTCGCTCTCGTCCTTGCCGGTGGCCGCACTTCGGACGGCTTCTCGACATGATTGAAGCACGGCTCGCACACGTTTGAATGCCGCAGGGTCGTCTACGCCACGTAGTGCTCCCCAGACTGACCGGTTCAGAAATTCCAGGTCTTCGGCGACAAACGCGATTTCCTTTTGCGCGGTTGCGGATGTCGGCGAGAATTGGGCCCAGAATGCCGCTACATCCTCTTTGTGCGCCTCAAGGTCTGTTCGGCCTTCATCGGTGAGGTGAAAAACGCGTCGTTCACCGATTTGCTCTGCGATGACTGAGTTGGCGTCCGCCAGAAGCTGCAGCGTCGGGTAAACCACGCCGGGACTGGGAGCATACCGACCGCTTGACCGCTCTTCAAAACGCTTGATAATCTCGTAGCCGTTTTTCGCGCCTTCAGCGAGCACATCCATGATTAGGTATTTGGATTCGCCGCGGCGAGCACGTCCGGTCCGTTCGCCGTGGGGGGGTTGGTGTCGACCATGCCCGCCGCGTTCTTCTTCTAGGTCGCCTTCAGGGCCATTGCCGTGGCGTCCTCGCCAGTGGCGGCCTTCGCCGCGAATTTCGTCGTCCCCACGCTCAGGGTGATGGTTGGGGCGGTTGTCCATGCGACCAAAC